>NZ_JBEOVG010000028.1:0-90108 GCF_040295345.1 Actinosynnema sp. NPDC002837 | reverse complement strand
ACTCTTACTTCGTCTCGCCAGATATAAACTCTCCTGCCATCTCTTTTTAACGTGGGGGGGGGGTGGCGTTCTCGCGGCGCCGGACCGCGGTCGGATTACTGCCCGGTGCCGTCGACGACGGTCAGGCCGCCGACACGGTGAAGGTGTGGAGCAGCGTGTTCTGGTTCGCCTTGAGCGTGCAGGCGGAGGTGAACGTGCCGAGGCCGGTCAAGCTGCCGTCGGCCCGGCGCGGCGTCAACGTGGTGCTGAAGGCGCCGACCCGGACCGTGGTCGTGCCCGCCCTGGTGAAGGTGACCGGCGCCGTGCCGCCCGTGGCGATGGTGTTGAACGAGCCGGACGCCGGGATGTTCGTCTTGGCCACCACGAGGTTGGCCACCACGTCCTGCACCGCGCCCGCGTTGTCCACCGCGGTGCTCGCGACGGCGGTGCCCTCCACGGTCGTCGCGCCGACCAGCCTGAGCCCGAGGGTGGCGCTCGACGGCACCGTGGCGATGGCGGTCACCCTCGTCGGCGGGACGGGCTGGCCGACCACCGCGGAGTCGGCCAGGTCGGCCACGGTGATGCGGACGGTCACGTCCTGCGTGCCGATCAACGGGAACGGGCAGCTGTACGACAGGGTCAGGCTCTTGGTGGCGGCCATGCCGGTGCCCGCGCCGGCGAACGCCACCGATCCGACGACGGCGATGGCGGCCGCGAGCGCGCCGACGACCCTACGGCCAGTGAGTTTCAGCATGTGCGTCTCCTCGTCGAGAGCAGTGCGGAAAACAGGGGTGTGCGATGGGCGACGGAAGGCTACTCGTCAGTAAAGTAGCTTTGTCGCGCAGGCTCGGCAAGTATTTCTTTCACGTTTGCCCGGCTGTGTCAGAGGTGCGATAAAAGCGCTGGAAAGGTTTGTCACGCACATGACAAATCATTGATCGGCGCTTGTGCGGGCCGCGTCCGGGAAAGTAGTTTCGGAGAATGAGCGGAGCCGTGCGGTGAGGGTCGCGGTGGTGCTGGCCGCGGTCGCCGCGCTGCTGGGCGCGGCACTGACCCCGACGTGGGTGGTTCGCCACGCCGAGGTGCGCGCGCCGGTGTCGACGGCCGGCATCAAGGTCTTCTACGAGGTCGAGGGGGTGAGCCGGATCCACAAGCTCCAGTCCGACCTCGCCCTCGGCCCCGGCACCCTCGAAGCCGAGATCGACCTCGTCGACGGCACCATCACCGGCGACCTCTCGCTGCCGCCGAGCTTCGGCTACTTCATCGTGTTCGGCTTCGTGCCCAACACCGCGCGCACCGACCTGATCCCGGTCGCCAAGGTCGTCGGCACGATCAAGGACGGCTACGTCAAGGCGAACGCCAGGGTCGTCGTCAAGCTCAGCGAGGTCGCCGTCAACGAGCAGCCGCTGGACGTCGGGCAGGCGTGCCAGACCGTCGAACCCGCGTCGATCGACCTGGAGGGTCCGTTCGAGCTGGCGAAGATGCGGATGAAGGGCGTCTACACGATCCCGCCTTTCGGTGGCTGCCAGGGCCGCGAGCGGCTCGACCCGCTGCTGACCGGTCTGATCTCGGGACCGGGCAACACGATCGACCTCACGCTGACCTTGCTCCCGGGGACCCCGTGAACCCCGGCGGACCCGCCGGACCGAGCCTGCGCGGCTGTCCCCCCGCCCCGCCCAGCAATCGCAGCGCCCGCAGCGCGATGCCCATGTCGAACAACGCGTCCGGGTCGTGCAGCTTCGCCCCGAACAGCTCCTCCAGCTGTCGCAACCGGTAGCGGACCGTCTGCGGGTGCACGGCGAGGCTCGACGCGACCTCCGGCGCGCTGCCGCGCGTCTCCACCCACGCGGTCATCGTCTCCCGCATCCGCTGCTGCTGCTTCGGCGTCAGCCCTTCCAGCGGCGCCAGCGTCCGCTTCACCAGCTCCCTCACCAGCTCCTCGTCACCGAGCAGGAGCAACGTCGACAGGTGCTCGGTGGTGTCCACCATCGGCCGGTCCGCGATCACGCCCGACTGGATCAGCGTGATGGTGCGGCGCGCCCAGCGCAGCGACTGCCGCGCCGACGCCAGCGGCACGATCGGCCCGACGGCGGCGCGCCACCCGCCGAGCTTCTGCTCCAACGCGACCAGCTGCCGTTCGGGGTCGGTGAGCAGCAGGCACGGCTCGCTGCCCTCCAGGTCCATCAGGATGTCCTCGTGCAGCACCGGTATCGGCAGCTGGTGCTGGTCGGTGCGCCGTTCCAGCGCCACCACCAGCACCTTCTCCGGCAACGGCCAGTGCGCCGCCTCGGCCAGCTCGGCCAGCGCGTTCGGGTGGTAGCCCGGTTCGCCCAGCAGCAGTTCCAGCAATCGCTTGCGCCGCCGCTGCAACGCGCCCGCGTGCCGGGCCTGCGCCTCGGCGTAGCCCTCCATCGACCGCAGCGACAGCTCGTCGATGTAGGCGAAGATCGCCTCGGCGATCAGGCACATGGTGGCCAGCGGCACGCGTTCGGTCTGCCCGAACTCGGAGATCCGCCGCCACGCCACCCGGGCGCCGATCCGGTACGCCGTCTGCAGCAGGTCGAGGCTGCGCCCGGCGCTGACCTCGAGCTTGCCGAGCAGGCGGAACAGCTTGGCCCGGTCCTCCCGTTGCGCGGTCGGGTCGACCATCCGGTCGATGAACTGGTGTATCGCCTGTTCCACCCCCTCGACCACCACTTGGCCGAACATCCCCTCCAACTTCTGTGAATATTCGGCGATCTGGTTCTGGATTTCCCGGACCATGTCCACGGCCACGTCGCCGGCCCTGGCGCGGAACTTCGGCGCGAGGTCGGCGGGCAGTTGCTCCCACAGGTCCGCGTTCCCGATGAGCGGTAACTCGGAGGCTCGGAGTTCTCCGGTTCTGTTCATGCTGTTCGCCCACCACCAAACGGTCGGGTGTGATTCCGAACACTGTATTTTTGATCAAGAAAAGTTGTCAACCAGGGCGCACTCCCGTGACAAAGTCGCCAGTGTTGTCGTGCGTCGCATGACAAGAACGGCGCTAGCGGAGCTGCCGGCGCAGCACCTTGCCGGTCGCGTTGCGCGGCAGCGACGCCGTCAGCACGACCTCGCGGGGCACCTTGTGCCTGGCCAGCCGGTCGCGCACGAACAGCTTCAGCTCCTCCGGGTCGACCCGCGCGCCGGGCACCGGCACCACGAACGCGCGCAGCCGCTGCCCGAACTCCGCGTCGGGCACGCCGACCACCGCCGACTCCCGCACCTGGTAGTGCGTGGCCAGCAGGTTCTCCACCTCGCCCGGGTACACGTTCTCGCCGCCGGAGACGATCATGTCGTCCTCCCGGCCGTCGACGAACAGCCGACCGCTCCGGTCGAAGTGCCCCAGGTCGCCGGTGCTCACCAGGCCGTCGACGACGTCCTTGCCGCCACCGCCGGAGTAGCCGCTGAACCGCAGCCGGCTGCCCACGAACACCCGGCCGACCACGCCCGGCTCGGTGATCCGGCGACCCTGGTCGTCGTAGACGCGCACCTGGCACGTGCGGGGCGGGCGGCCGACCGTGCCGGGCGCCTCGCGCAGGTCCTCGGGCGTGGCCACGGTCGCCACCGCCACCTCGGTCGACCCGTACAGGTCGTGGACGACGTCGCCGAACCGCTTGGTCGCCTCGGCGGCCAGCGGGGCCGGCAGGTCCGCCCCGGAGCTCAGCACCACCCGCAACGTCGACAGGTCGTGCGACTCCAGCTCCAACGGGCCCAGGTCGAGGATCCGCTGGAGCATCGTCGGCACGAGCATCAACGCGGTGGCCCGGTGCCGCGCGACCGACTCCACCGTCCGGCTCGCGTCGAACCTGCGCGCCAGCACCACCGCCGAACCCAGGCCCATCGCCAGGACCAGGTGCGCGAAGCCGATGCCGTGGAACACCGGCGCGGCGATCACCGTCACCTCGCGCGACCGCAGCGGCACGCGGTCGAGGAAGTCGACCGCGGCGAACGGCGAGCGCACCTCCCGGTGCGCGCCCTTGGGCGTCCCGGTGGTGCCGCTGGTGAGCAGCACGACGTCGCCCGGCCGCGCCGGTCGTGGCGGCTCGCGGTCGGGCGCCGACCGGATCAGCTGGTCGAGGTCGCCGGTGGAGAACCTGGCCACCGCGGGCGGCGCCTCCGCCAGCACGGGCTCGAAGTCGGGGTCGTGCACCAGCGCGGCCACCCGTTCCCGGCGCACCACGTCCGCCAGTTGCGGCCCGGCGAACCCGGTGTTGAGCAGCAGCACCCGCGCGCCGATGCGGGCGCACGCCAGCATCGCCTCCACCGGCCCGCGGTGGTTGCGGCACAGCACGGCCACCACGTGCCCCGCGCCGATGCCGGCCGCGTGCAGGGCGCGGGCCAGCGCCGCGGACCGCTCGTGCAGGTCGGCGTAGCCGCACGGGCCGGTCTCGTCGATCACCGCCGTGGCGTCGGGCTGCTCGCGCGCGGCGCGGAGCACCGACCCGAGCAGCGGGCCCCACGCGCGCACCTCGACCAGCGACCGCAGCGCCCGATCGGGCCGGTGCGCTTGGACCATTCCGGCGCGGTGGAGCACCCGGACGCAGTGCGGCAGCTGTGACACGCGGGCACCCCCGATTCTCGACAACGCCGATCATTGTTAGCCGCACCGCGGGCCGGGGCGCCAGGCCCCGATCGGGTTTGTGCATCCAGGTGAGTGTTTCGCGAACCGATTTTGTCATGCGCTTGACAAGGATTTGCGGTTGCTTGTGCGGTGGCACGTCCGTTAGTACCGTACTCGTCGGTAACGTTATTTCGGACTATTCCCATCACCCATTCGGAGAATACCCGTGGCATTGCGCCGTCGCCTGCTGGGGCTGCTGTTCGCCGCCCTCCTGGTCGCGCTGTGCGGTTTGTCCGTCGCGGCGTACCAGAAGGTGTTCACGTCCCGGGTGACCGTGCTGCTGCGCACCGACCACGTCGGCAACCAGCTCCAGGCCGAGTCGGACGTGAAGCTGCTCGGCGTGCTGGTCGGCGAGGTGCGGGCGATCCGCTCGCACGGCGACGGCGCCGAGGTCGAGCTCGGGCTGCGCCCGGACCAGGTCGGCCGCATCCCGGCGAACGTGTCCGCCCGGCTGCTGCCGAAGACGCTGTTCGGCGAGCGGTTCGTCAGCCTGGAGCTCCCGGACGACCCCGCCGGCGCGCTCGACGACGGCGCCGTGATCGAGCAGGACCGCACGTCCGGCGCGATCGAGCTGGAACGGGTGCTCGCGGACCTGCTGCCGACGTTGCAGGCCGTGCGGCCGGACAAGCTGTCCTCCGCGCTGACGTCGATGGCGCGGGCGCTGGACGGGCGCGGCGCGACCCTGGGGCAGGCGATCGTGGACCTCGACGCCTACCTGCGCGAGCTGAACCCGCACCTGCCCGTGCTCAAGGAGGACATCACCGCGTTCGCCGACGTCACCGGCGTGTACGCGGACGCGGGCCCGGACCTGGTGCGGGCGTTGGCGGACGCCACCGCGGTCAGCCGCACGATCGCCGAGCAACGCGCCGACCTCGACGCCGTGTACGCCAGCCTCACCACCGCTTCGGCCGACCTGACCGGCTTCCTCCGCGCCAACGGGGAGACCGTGGTGGCGCTGGCGGACCGGTCACGGCCGACGTTCGAGCTGTTCGCCACCTACTCGCCCGAGTTCGGGTGCGTGCTCGGCGCGGTCAACGCCATCCGGCCGCGGATGGACCAGGTGCTCGGCAAGGGCACCGACCAGCCGGGCGTGCACGCGGAGATCACGGTCGTGCCGCCGGGGCAGGAGTACGTGCCCGGCCGCGACGACCCCGTGCACCGCCGGGGCGGTGGTCCGCACTGCCCGTCCGGTCCGGTCAACGCGGTCGCCCCCGACCAGGTGCCCGACTGGGCGCGTCTGCTCACGGCGGGTGGCCGATGAGGAACGTCGCCGCGCCGCTGACCAAGTTCCTGGTGTTCGTCGTGGTCACGGTCGCCGCGACCGGCTTCCTCGCGGCGACCATCGCGGGCAGCCAGGTCGGCTCCGCCGCGGTCTACGCCGCCCGGTTCACCGACGTCACGGCGTTGGCCGAGGGCGACGACGTGCGCATGTCCGGGGTGAAGGTCGGCCAGGTCGAGTCGATGGAGCTGGTGGACGACGAGCTGGTCGACGTGTCGTTCTCGGTCGCCGACGGCCGGTCGCTGTCCGCCGACGTCACCGCCACCATCAAGTACCGCAACCTGGTCGGCCAGCGGTACGTCGCACTGGAGCAGCCCGCCGGGCGGATGGGGGAGAAGCTGCCGCACGGGGGCCTGATCCCCGTCGAGCGGACGACCCCGGCACTGGACCTGACCACGTTGTTCAACGGGTTCAAGCCGCTGTTCCAGGCGCTGGACCCGGAGGACGTCAACAAGCTGTCGCACGAGATCGTCCAGGTGCTGCAGGGCGAGGGCGGCACGGTGGAGAGCCTGCTCGCGCACACCGCGTCGCTCACCTCCGCGCTGGCCGCCAAGGACGACGTCATCGGCAAGGTGGTGGAGAACCTGAACGCGGTGCTGGAGACGGTGAACTCGCGGGACGACCGGTTCGGCGAGCTGCTGACCTCGATGCGGCAGCTGGTGTCCGGCTTCGCCGCCGACCGCGAGCCGATCGGCAACGCCATCACCGGCCTGGCCGCGTTGAGCGACAGCACGGCGTCGCTGCTGGAGCAGGGACGCCAACCGCTCAAGGACGACATCGCCGCGCTCGGGCTGCTCGCGGGCAACCTCGGCGACGCGCCCGAGCTGGAGCCGTTCATCCGCAACCTGCCGGTGAAGTTCGAGGCCATCGGCCGCACCGCGTCCTACGGCTCCTGGCTCAACTTCTACCTGTGCTTCGCCTCCTCCGAGGCCCCGCCCGCGCCCGGCGGACCGCCGGTCGGCATCCCCGTCACCGAATCGAGGTGCCACCGATGACGCCCCAGCGGATCGAACGCAGACCGGTGCTGCTGGGAGCCGTAGGCCTCCTGGTCATCGCGATCACCGCCCTGCTCACCTTCTTCCTGGAGGACCTGCCGTTCTTCGGCGGCGGCGTGGAGCACACCGCCGAGTTCACCGAGGCGGCCGGCCTGCGCGTGGACGACGAGGTCCGCGTCGCGGGCCTGAAGGTCGGCGAGGTGACCGACGTCGAGCTGCACGGGGGCCGGGTGCGGGTGACGTTCCGGGTCGCCGGTGTCGAGCTGGGCGACCGCAGCCGGGCCGAGATCCGGATCAAGACCCTGCTCGGGCAGAAGTACCTGGCGCTCGACTCGGAGGGCCGCGACCCGCTCACCGACACCATCCCGGTCGAGCGCACCACCTCGCCCTACGACGTGATCGAGGCGTTCAGCGGGCTGTCGACGACGCTCGGCGAGATCGACACCGACCGGCTCGCGGAGAGCTTCCAGGTGCTCTCGGACACCTTCCGCGACTCGCCGGAGCACGTGAAGCAGGCGCTGGAAGGGTTGTCGGCGCTGTCGAAGACCATCTCCTCGCGCGACGAGCAGCTGGCGTCGCTGATCACGGGCGCGAACCGGGTCAGCGGGGTGTTGGCGGAGCGCAACAACGACTTCGCCGCGCTCATCACGGACGGCAACCTGCTGCTGGAGGAGGTCGGCCGCCGCCGTGACGCGATCGCGGCGCTGCTCGACGGGACCCGCGCGCTGTCGCGGCAGCTGTCCGGCCTGGTCGCCGACAACTCCGAGCAGCTGCGGCCCGCGTTGGAGCAGCTGGAACGGGTCACCGACGTGCTGCGGGCCAACCAGGACGCGCTGGAGCGGGGCCTCGCGCTGGCCGGGCCGTACTACCGGGTGCTGAACAACTCCCTCGGCAACGGCCAGTGGGTGGACACCTACCTGTGCGGGCTCGTGGTCGACCCGGGCGCGCGGCGCGACTGCCCGACGGGAGGCCGCTGATGTTCGCCCGGACGCGGGGCGGTCGCCGCCTGGTCGTGGCGCTGGCGCAGGGGTCCGTGCTGGTCCTCGTGGCGGCGGCGGTCGTGTGGTGGATCTTCCTGCGGCCTTCGCCGACGCGGGTCGCCGCCTACTTCACCGCCGCCGTCGGCGTGTACGAGGGCTCGGACGTGCGGGTGCTCGGCGTGCCGGTCGGCCGGGTGGTCGGCGTGCTGCCCGAGGGCGGGTCGGTGCGGGTCGACCTCGAACTGGACCACGGCGTGGAAGTGCCCGCCGACGCCCGTGCCGTGGTCGTGTCGCCGAACATCGTGGCCGACCGGTACGTGCAGCTCACGCCCGTCTACACCGGGGGCGACAAGATCGCGCCCGGGGCCGTGATCACCAGCGCGCGCACCGCGGGCACGGTCGAGCTGGACGAGCTGTACACGAGCCTGGACACGCTGCTGACCGCGCTCGGCCCGAACGGGGCCAACCGCGAGGGCGCGTTGTCCGACCTGCTGAACACGGGCGCGGCCAACCTGGACGGGACCGGCGCGGCGCTGGGCGAGTCGATCCGGCAGCTCGCGGACGCGGCGAAGACGTTGGCCGGGTCGCGGGACGACCTGTTCGGGACCGTGGACAACCTCCAGTCGTTCACCTCGATGCTCGCGGCGAACGACGAGCAGGTGGGGCGGCTGGCCGACCAGCTGGCCGACGTGTCCGGGTTCTTCGCCGCCGAGCGGGACGACCTGGGCGCGGCGTTGGGCGAGTTGGCCACCGCGCTGGAGCAGGTGCGGGGTTTCGTGCACGACAACCGCGAGCGCGTGAAGTCCAGTGTGGACGACCTGGCCGTGCTGACCGGGACCCTGGTGCGGCAACAGGAGTCGTTGACCGAGATGCTGGAGGTCGCGCCGGTCGCGTTGCACAACGTGGTGAACGCCTACGACCCGGCGACCGGGACGTTGAACGCGCGCGCCAACCTGAACGAGTTCGTGACCGACCTGCTGAGCGTTCCCGGAGGTGCGCGGTGAGGCGGCTGGCGGCGGTGGGGCTCGTCCTGGTGCTGACGGGGTGCTCGGCGATGCCGAGCGCGTACGACCTGCCGCTGCCCGGCGGCGCGGACCTCGGCGACCGGCCGTACCGGGTGACCGTCGAGTTCGACGACGTGCTCGACCTCGTGCCGCACGCCGGCGTGAAGGTGGACGACGTGGCGGTGGGCAAGGTCGAGGACATCGGGTTGTCCGAGGACGGCTCCACGGCGCTGGTGCGGGTCGCGGTGCGCGGTGACGTGCTGCTGCCGTCGAACGCCCTCGCCCGGCTGCGGCAGTCGAGCCTGCTGGGGGAGAAGTACGTGGAGCTGGCCGTGCCCGACGAGCGGTCGGCGTCGCCGCTGGTGGACGGGGCGGTGATCCCGGTGACGCGGACCAACCGCAACCCCGAGGTGGAGGAGGTGTTCGGCGCGTTGTCGATGCTGCTCAACGGCGGCGGCATCGCGCAGATCCGGGACATCTCACGGGAGCTGAGCGCCGCGCTGTCCGGCAACGAGGCCGCGGTGCGGTCCCTGCTGTCCACTGTGGACTCTTTCGTCGGCGCGATGGACTCGCACAAGGGCGAGATCACGCGCGCTCTCGAAGGGATGGACAAGCTCGCGTCCTCCCTGGAGGCGCGCAAGGGCGACATCGGCGAGGTGCTGGACGGGCTGGAGCCGGGTCTGCGGGTGCTGAACGACCAGCGCGGGCAGCTGGTCGGGCTGTTGAACGCGTTGCGCGAGCTGTCCGACGTCGCGGTGGACACGGTGAACCGCAGCCGTGAGGACCTGGTGGCCGACCTGCGGGCGCTGGAGCCGACGTTGCGGCGGCTGGCCGAGTCCGGGCAGAACCTGCCGCAGTCGCTGGAGATGCTGCTGACGTTCCCGTTCACCGACGCCGTGCTCGACGGCATCAAGGGCGACTACCTCAACACCTACCTGACCCTGAAGCCCGGAGGGCGTTGATGATCACCCGGCGGATCCGGTTGCAGGTCGCGCTGTTCGCGGTCATCGCGCTGCTCGGCGTCACGTACGTGAGCGCGAAGTACGTCGGGCTCGTGGTGGTGGACGACGGCTACGCGGTCAGGCTGGAGCTGGCCCGCACCGGTGGCCTGTTCACCGGCGGCGAGGTGACGTACCGGGGTGTGCCGGTGGGCCGGGTCGGGCCGATCCGGCTGGGTGACGGGCAGGTCGAGGTCGAGTTGCGCATCGCGGCGGGCGCGCCGCCGATCCCGGTGGACCTGGAGGCGGTGGTCGCGAACCGCTCGGCGGTGGGCGAGCAGTACGTCGACCTGCGGCCGCGCCGGGACAGCGGGCCGTACCTGGGCGACGGTTCGGTGATCGAGCGGTCGCGGACCAGGCTGCCGCTGCCGGTGGAGCAGGTGCTGACCAGCCTGGACGACCTGGCGCGCTCGGTGCCGGTCGAGTCGCTGCGGACCGTCGTGGACGAGCTGGACCAGGCGTTGCGGGGCACCGGGCCGGATCTCCAGGTGCTGCTGGACGCCACGACCGAGTTCATCGGGACGGCCGGCGCGCACCTGCCGCAGACCACGCGGTTGCTCGACGACTCCGTCGCCGTGCTGCGGACCCAGCTGGACCACTCGGCCGCGATCAACTCGTTCGCCGACAGCGCGCTGCTGGTCGCGTCACGGCTGCGTGAGTCGGACGGCGACCTGCGGCGGCTGATCGGGGCCGTGCCGGGCGCGTCGGCGGAGGTGAGCGCCCTGCTGCGGGAGTCGGGGCCCAACCTCGGCATCGTGCTGGCCAACCTCCTGACCACGGCGGACGTCCTCGTCACCCGGCAGGGGGCGTTGGAGGAAGTCCTGGTGACCGTGCCGGACGCGGTGTCGGTGGGCGCGTCGACCGTCGCGTCCGGCCAGGCCCGGTTCGGCCTGGCGCTGACGTTCTTCGAACCCCCACCGTGCACCGCGGGCTACGAGGCCACCCCGCGCAAGAGCGGCCTGGACACGTCGGTCGGCCCGTTCAACACCGACGCCGCCTGCACCCTCCCGCGCGGCTCCGCCACCGGCGTCCGGGGCTCCCAGAACGCACCGCGCTAGTCCGGAACTCCGTCCAGGTCAACCTCGTCGGGCTCGTTCTCTAGGATGGCCACCATCTCGACCGGGATGTGGAACGCGAACGCCGTGACGCCGTTGTAGGCCGGGGTCAGCGCGGGCTCCACACCCTCTGCCACGATGCCGCGGCTCTGCAGCATGCGCGTGATGCGTGCGGTCGGTTTGGTGAAGCCTCGCAGCGACCGTTCGTCGTTGAACCCGCCGATCCGGTAAATCGTCTCGCGATCGATCCACCCCTCCTGTCTGGCCGCCTGACGGATGACCTCGGCTTGTGGTCGTTCCTCGAAGTCGAGCTGCCGGAGCAGCTCGGCCACGCCGGCGGGCGTCCAGGTCGCGCTCTCCTGGCTCTCGCTCACCCGCGCGACGTCGCTCACGGACTCGCTGCGCACCTCGACCTCGATCGCCGCCGCCCGTTTGAGGAGGTCGACGGGCCGCATCATGTAGAGCTGCTTGCCGGACGCGGCGGCGAACTGCTCCACCAGCTCGACGCGCGGACCGAGGAATTCCGACCGGTAGCGCCACCACCAGTCCTCCTTCTCGTCACCGGTCACGAAGAGCAGGTCCGCGTCACGCCGCGCCGCCTCCTGGACCGCCTGCGCCCAGACGAGGTAGTCGCCGGCCGCGCCCTCGGGCAGGTTCGACTCGTCCTTGCCCGCGTCGAGGTAGCCGGGTGGCTCCTTCGCGGCGGCACGTCGTTTGCCCTCCTTGACCAGTTCGGTCCACCGGGTGGGCTCGGGCTTCGCGCCCACCTTGCCGCGCAGGAGCGCTTCCAACTGGTCGAGCACCGGCTCGCGTCCCGGCACCCCCGGCGAATCGGGCGACGCCGGGGTGTGTGATCCGATGACGTCCACCAGGTCCTGGTGCAGCTTGGCGACCTTGCGCACGAGGTCGTCGCGCACCGCGTCGGCCAACGCCGTGGTCTTCGCCCACTGGTGCAACGCGTCGTCAGCGGCCCGCTGCTGCTTGCCCAGCGCGGTGAGCACCTGGTCGGTGGCCACCGCACGGCCTGCCAGCACGGTCAGCCGGTTGCGCCAGAACTCGCGCATCACCTGGTGCGGCACCCACAGCCGGTCACCCACCCCGCGCAGCAGCCCGAGCAGGTCGTCGCGCGTCGACTCGTTGTACCGGTACAGGTTGAGCAGGACGTTCGCGTCGACCACGACCAGCGCGGAGCGGAGGGCGTCGGCCAACTCGTCCTCGGCCGGGCGGCGATAACCAGGAAAAGCGTCGTAGATCCCTAAGCTGCCATCAGCCTGCTCGACCATGTCCGGTAGATCGTCCTGGCGGCGGCCGGTGTTTCAGGCGGGGGAGACGTAGAACCAGGTGCCGTCCTCGCGGACGAAGTGGCTGTTCTCGTGCAGTTCGTCGCGGTGGCCCTGCCAGCGGTAATGGGCGCGGAACTCGACCGTGCCCGTCGTCTGGAACGGGGTGCCGCCGGTGTGCGAGAGGATCTCCAGGTGGGTCCAGCGCTGGTCCGGGTCCAGGTCCAGCGACGCCGGCCGGGTCGTCGGGTGCCACGTGGCCAGGAGGTAGTCCTCGTCGCCCACCGCGAACGCGCTGTAGCGGGAGCGCATGAGGGCTTCCGCGGTCGGCGCCTTGCGCCGCCCCTGGTGCAACGGGCCGCAGCACTCCTCGTAGGGCTCACCCCGGCCGCACGGGCAGCGGTCGCTCATCCCGGGGGCGGTCATTCCGGCCGGTCGCAGGCGGTGCGGCCGGAACGGTCGTAGCGCACCCACGCCAGCGCGTTCTCCGCCTCGCGGTCACCGGACGCCGCCTCCGCCGACAGCGACGCGTGCACCTGGTAGCGCAGGTCGGCGGGCACGGCCGGGTTGGTGAGCAGGTTCGCGCGGACCACCGGGCTCGGGTCGTCGGCGAGCGCCGCCAACGCCTCGGCGGGCGCGGACGGGTCGGTCGACAGCGCCTCGCGCGCGGCGACGGACATCGGTTCGGTCACGTGCACAAGGATATAAGGAGAGCGGCTCCCCTCCCGTTGACTGCCAGTCGGGGAGGGGAGCCGCTTGAGGGCTGGGCTACGGCGTCAGCCGCACGCCACACCGTTCAAAGTGGGAGAAGTGAACGGTGGGGTACCGCCGCTGAAGCTCGCGTTGTAACCGATGGTCGCGGTACCACCGGTCGCGAGTCCGCCGTTCCAGGACGCGTTGCCGACGCGGACGATGTCGCCGCCGTCGGTCCACGTCCCGTTCCAGCCCTGGGAAACGGTCACGCCGGGCGCGGAGAACGTCAGGGTCCAGCCGGTGAGGGCCGCGCCCCGGTTCTCGATGACGATCTCGCCGGTGTAACCGCCCGACCACTGGCTCACCACGCGGTGCGTCACCCTGCATCCGTCCCCTGGAGGCGGAGTGGTGGTCGTGGTGGAAGTGGTCGTGGAAGTAGTAGTGGTGGTGCTCGTGGTCGTGGAGGTAGTGGTGGACGTCGTCGTGGTGGTGGACGTCGGGCCGGCGGCGATGGCCAGGTCGTAGGCGCGCTGTGGCACGAACTGGCCCGCCTGTGCGATGCAGCCGTCGGCCTCGCCGGGCAGCTTGACCCAGAGGAACCCGGCGATGCGGGAGTCGCCGGTGCTGGTCGTGCTGGGCGTGCCGATGGCGCGCCCGGCGGGGTCGCACCACTCGGTGCCCAGCGGGCCGTTGCCGTTGCGGCTGGTGTCGATCACGGCGGTGAGCCTGCCGTCGCCGACGGCGTTGAGGATGTTCTTGGTGTAGGCCACCTCGTCGGACGTCCTGCGGTAGTTCGACACGTTCGACGCGATGCCGTCGGCGCTGTTGGAGATGTCGGCGGCGCGCAGCCGGTTGGCGGCCTCCGACGGGGACAGCCACGCCGAGTTGCCGATGTCGTAGTACACCTTGGCCTGCCCGGAACCCGACTTGAGCTTCTTGCCCGCGTAGGCCATCGACGCCCTGGTCTGGTTCTGCTGGTCGGCGCTCTGGCAGTTGCTCATGATCGGCAGTACGTCCGGTTCGAGCACGATCCACGCCGGCCGACCCGCCAGCCCCGCCGCGACCTCGTCCACCCAGGCGCGGTAGGCCTCGTGGGAGGGCGCGCCGCCGCCACTGGCGCCACCGCAGTCGCGGTTCGGGATGTTGTAGACCACCATGATCGGGATCTTCCCGGCCGACGCCGCCGCGCCGACGTAGGAGTTGACCTCCGAACGCACCGTCGAGGTGTTGGTGGTGGTGAACCACCGCGCCGCGGGAACCGAGGCGATCCGGTCCCGGATCACCGCCGCCCGCGAGTCGTTGGGGTTCTGCGCGACCCACCTCGCGGACGAGGTGTTCGGGTCGACGTAGAACGCCGAGTCGGCCGCCTGCGCGGTCGTCGCGCCGCCGCCGAGGACCAGGGCAACGGCGCTGGCCACCAGAGCGCTGGAGAGCGCGCCCGCCGCGGCCAGCCTCGCCTTGTGGCGTGGCCGTCGGACGTCGGTGCCGGATTCGTGGGCGTTGTGTGCTCGCATCGGAAGGTCCTCGCAGCGTCGGTGCTGAACGGGGGCGGACTTCGGCTGGGAGCGCTCCCAGGTGGCAGGACTGTAGCCAGTCGGAAACGGTGAAGAAAAGAGGTCGTGATCCACCGGTGACCCCCGCCGTTTCTCACGGTCCGTGAAGAAAACGCCGGATGAACAGTGCCTGAGACGGGTCAGCCGCCGACGAACGCGCGGTTCGCCACTGAGGGTGAGCATTTCCTGGGTCGACTGCTCCGATCAGGTTACTGAGACCCAGGTCACGGCGGAGTCGAAGTTGATGTCGAAAATTTGTCGAATTACGCCGTGCGGTCGCCGTGGCAATACGCCGAAAAGCTCATCACTGGTGCACAGAACCGGACATTCTTAGTCTGGGAACGCTCCCAGCACTCTCCCGGACCCTGTTCTCGCCCCGGAGGCAACGCAATGACGCGCACTCCCTCCCGACCTGTCGCGGTGGCCGCGACGACGGCCCTCCTGGCGGCCGTCGCCCTCGCCGCCACCGTGCTGGTGCCGCACCTGCGGCCGGTCGCCACCGCGCAGGTGGCGGCCCAGGCCGACCCGCGGGTCGAGCAGCTGCTCGCCCGCATGTCGCTGGACGACAAGGTCGGCCAGATGACCCAGGTCGACCGCGGCGCCCTCGGCTCCACCGCGGACCTGGCCACCTACCGGATCGGCTCGCTGCTCTCGGGCGGCGGCTCCGCGCCGACGCCGAACACGCCCCAGTCATGGGCCGACATGTACGACAACTTCCAGCGCACGGCCATGTCCACGCCGCTGGGCATCCCGCTCGTCTACGGCGTGGACGCGGTGCACGGGCACAACAACGTGCGCGGCGCGACGATCTTCCCGCACAACATCGGCCTGGGCGCCACGCGCGACCCCGGGCTGGTCCAGCGCATCGGCGAGGCCACCGCGAAGGAGGTCGCGGGCACCGGCATCGACTGGAACTTCGCGCCCTGCCTGTGCGTCGCGCGCGACGACCGGTGGGGCCGCACCTACGAGTCGTTCGGCGAGGTGCCGGAGATTCCCACCGCGATGACCAGCTACATCGACGGGTTGCAGGGCGCGACCCTCGGCGGCACGCCCGGCTCGGTGCTCGCCACCGCCAAGCACTTCATCGCCGACGGCGGCACGGCCGCGGGCGACGACCAGGGCGACGCCCGGATCACCGAGCAGGAGCTGCGCACGGTGCACCTGCCGCCGTTCAAGGCCGCCGTCGAGCGCGGCGTCGGCTCCGTGATGATCTCCTACAGCAGCTGGAACGGCGTCAAGGCGCACGGTCACCGCTACCTGATCACCGACCTGCTCAAGACCGAGCTCGGCTTCACCGGCTTCGTGGTCTCGGACTGGGCGGGCATCGACCAGATCGACGGCGCGACCGGGTTCACCGGCGCCGAGGTCGCCGCGGCGGTCAACGCGGGCATCGACATGGTCATGGTGCCGACCGACTACCGGCGGTTCATCAGCCTGCTCAAGGCCGAGGTGCAGGCCGGTCGCGTGAGCACGGCCCGCATCGACGACGCCAACCGCCGCATCCTGACCAAGAAGTTCGAGCTCGGCCTGTTCGAGCGCCCGCTCACCGACCGCTCGCTGACCTCGACGGTCGGCTCGGCCGCGCACCGCGACCTGGCCCGCCAGGCCGTGCGGCAGTCGCAGGTGCTGCTGCGCAACGACGGCGTGCTGCCGCTGGCCAAGTCCGGCCGGTACTTCGTCGCGGGCAAGTCGGCCGACGACATCGGCAACCAGAGCGGCGGCTGGACGATCACCTGGCAGGGCGGCAGCGGCAACACCACGCCCGGCACCACGATCCTCCAGGGCATCCGCGACCTGGTCGGCTCCGGCGCGTCGATCACCCACGACCGGTACGGCGCGGGCGTGGACGGCTCGTACGACGCGGCCATCGCGGTGGTGGGGGAGACCCCGTACGCCGAGGGGCAGGGCGACCGGCCGTACGGCCTCGGCCTGGACCGCGAGGACCTGGAGACGATCAACCGGCTCCGCTCGGCGGGCATCCCGGTGGTCGTCGTGCTGGTGTCCGGACGCCCGCTGGACATCGCGAACCAGGTCGGCGACTGGGACGCGCTGCTCGCCTCCTGGCTGCCCGGCACCGAGGGCCGCGGCGTGGCGGACGTGCTGTTCGGCGACTACAACCCGACCGGCAAGCTGCCCATGACCTGGATGAACAGCGGTTCGCAGCAGCCGATCAACGCCGGTGACGGCAAGGCCGCCCTCTACCCGCTCGGGCACGGCCTGAGCTACCGCCCCATCACCACCAGCACCACGCCGACCAGCACCACCACCTCGACGACGACCACCACCACGACCACGACGACCACGACGACCTCCGTGCCCCCGCCCGGCGGCTGCGTGGCCACGGCCCGCCTCGCCGGCTCCTGGCAAGGCGGGTTCCAGGCCGAGGTCACCGTCGCCAACACCGGAACCGCTCGGCTGAACGGCTGGACGGTCACCTGGACGAGGCCCGGCGACCAGACGATCAACTCGCTCTGGAACGGCACGCTGACCCAGTCCGGCACCTCGGTGTCCGTGGACGACGTCGGCTGGAACGGCACGCTCGCACCCGGGGCTTCGGGGTCCTTCGGGTACACCGCGAGCGGCTCGGCGGTCACGCCCGAGCTGACCTGCCGGGCGAGGTAGCGCCGAGCCGTGGTCACGTTCTGGGAGCGCTCCCCCACGCTGGGTCATTCGGTCCAGCGCCGGCCACCGTTCGGCGCAGAGGCGGGACGCCTGCAAGCCGAATTTGTCAAGGCTTTGTGGCTGAACCCTCTTTTCACGGTGTTTCGTTGCCGTTACAGTCCCGGACTGGGAGCGCTCCCAGAAACCTCCACCGCCCTGCCCCTCGGAGGCACCGCATGCGACGACGCATGTCCGGTGCGCTGGCCGGCACGCTAGCCGTGCTGGTCAGCGCCTTGACGCTGACCCCGTTCCAGCCGTCCGCGACGGCCGCGCCCGCGTTCAACTACGGCGAGGCCCTGCAGAAGTCGATCTGGTTCTACGACGCCCAGCGGTCCGGCGACCTGCCCGCGGACAACCGGGTGAACTGGCGCGGCGACTCCGCGCTGCGCGACGGCAGCGACGTCGGCCTCGACCTCTCGGGCGGCTTCTACGACGCGGGCGACCACGTCAAGTTCGGCCTGCCGTTCGCGGCCACGATGTCGATGCTGGCGTGGGGCGCGGTGGAGAACCGCGACGCCTACGAGAGCTCGGGCCAGCTGCGGCACCTGATGGCGAACCTCAAGTGGGGCACGGACTGGATCATCAAGGCCCACCCGTCGCCCAACGTGGTGTACGGGCAGGTCGGCAAGGGCGACGACGACCACAAGTGGTGGGGCGCGGCCGAGGTCATGCAGATGGCGCGCCCCTCGTACAAAGTGGACGCGTCCTGCCCCGGCTCGGACCTGGCGGGCGAGTACGCCGCGGCGATGGCGTCGGCCTCGATGGTGTTCAAGGCGACCGATCCCACCTACGCCGCCACGCTGCTGACCCACGCCAAGCAGCTCTACAGCTTCGCCGACACCTACCGCGGCAAGTACAGCGCCTGCATCACCGACTCGGCGAACTTCTACAACTCCTGGAGCGGCTACCAGGACGAGCTCGTGTGGGGCGCGATCTGGCTGTACCGCGCCACGGGCGACGCGAGCTACCTGGCCAAGGCCAAGGCGGAGTACCCGAAGCTGTCCACGGAGCCGCAGACCACCACGCGGTCCTACCGGTGGACCATCGCGTGGGACGACAAGTCCTACGGCGCCTACGTGCTGCTGGCCAAGCTGACCGGCGAGGCCGAGTACGTCGCCGACGCGAACCGGTGGCTGGACTACTGGACCACCGGCTACAACGGCAACCGGGTGCGCTACTCGCCGGGCGGCCAGGCGCACCTGGACACCTGGGGCTCGCTGCGGTACGCGGCCAACACCGCGTTCGTCGCGCTGGTCTACAGCGACTGGCTGCGCGAGCGCGACGCCGCGAGGGCGACCACCTACCACGACTTCGGCGCGCGGCAGATCAACTACGCGCTGGGCGACAACCCGCGCAACGCCAGCTACGTCGTCGGCTTCGGCGCCACCCCGCCGCGCAACCCGCACCACCGCACCGCGCACGGCGCGTGGGCCGACACCATGCAGGACCCCGTCACCAGCAGGCACGTGCTGTACGGCGCCCTGGTCGGCGGCCCCGGCACGAACAACGACTCCTACAAGGACGACCGCACCGACTTCGTCGCCAACGAGGTCGCGCTGGACTACAACGCCGGGTTCACCGGCGCGCTCGCCCGGCTCTACAAGGAGTACGGCGGCACGCCGCTGGCGAACTTCCCGGTCGCGGAGGCCACCGACGGCCCCGAGCTGACCGTGCAGGCCTCGGTCAACCAGAGCGCGACCGGCTTCACCGAGATCAAGGCGTTCGTGCTCAACAAGACCGCGTGGCCCGCCCGGATGTTCAACGGCTCGCTGCGCTACTACTTCACCCTCGACGGCGCCACCACTCCCGACCAGGTCACCGTCACCACGAACTACAACCAGTGCGGCACGCCGGGCGCGCCCAAGCAGCACAGCGGCTCGGTGTACTACGTGGACGTGCCGTGTCCCGGCGTGTACCCCGGCGGCCAGTCCGCGCACAAGCACGAGGTCCAGTTCCGCATCACCAGCGCCGGCACCTGGGACCCGTCCAACGACTGGTCGTACGAGGGCCTGGGCACGGGCAACACGGTCGCGCTGACCGACCGCGTGGTGCTCGTGCAGGACGGCCAGGTGCAGTGGGGCAAGGAGCCCGGTCCGGCGGTGGTGGACCGCGAGGCGCCCACCGTCCCCACCGGGCTGCGGGCGGTCGCCGGTCCGAACAACACCTTCACCCTGGGCTGGAACGCCTCCACCGACAACGTCGGGGTGGCCGGCTACGACGTGCTGCGGGCGGACGGCACGGTCGTAGGTGCCACGGCCACCCCGACGTTCCCCCTCTCCGGCCTCGCGCCGGGCTCGCACTCCTTCTCGGTGCGGGCCAAGGACGCGGCGGGCAACGCCTCCGCGGCCAGCACGCCGATCGTGATCACCGTGGCGGACAACGGCGACCGCGAGGCGCCGACCGTCCCGGGTGGACTGACCGCCTCCGCGATCACGAGCACCGGCGCGACGATCACGTGGACCGCCTCCAGCGACAACAACGCCGTGGTGGGCTACGACATCGTCCGCCCGGACGGCTCGGTCGCGGCCACCACGACCGGCGTGAGCCACCAGTTGACCGGCCTCACCGCCGACACCGCCTACACCTTCGCCGTCCGAGCCCGGGACGCCGCCGGCAACGTCTCCGCCGCGAGCACCGCGGTGACGTTCCGGACCACGCCGGGCGGCGTGAGCGGCCCGGTCGCCGTGCAGCAGCGCGGCAACGGCTCGGCGAGCGCCAACCAGATCGGCGCGACGCTCGCCGTGGTCAACCGCGGCGCCACGGCGGTCGACCGGTCCACCGTCACCCTCCGGTACTGGTTCACCGGTGACACCGCCAACGCCAACTACCAGGTGTTCTGCGACTGGGCGGTGGTCGGCTGCGCCAACGTGCGCGCCACCGTCGTGAAGCTGCCGAACGCACGGCCGGGCGCGGACTCCTACCTCCAGGTGTCCTTCACCGCGGGCACGCTCGCCGCGGGCGCGAGCACCGGCGACATCCAGTTGCGGGTGGCCAAGTCCGACTGGTCGACCTTCAACCAGGCCGACGACCACAGCTACCGGGTGAGCGCGACCCTCACCGACTTCGACCGGGTGACCGCCTACACCGGCGGAACCCTCGCCTGGGGCACGGAGCCCTAGCACCCAGACTCGGCACGGGACGTTCTGCGCGCCCAGGCGTCCCGTGCCGACTCCACTCCGCCCCGCCCTTTCAAGCTCGCGGGTCAATGGCTGATCCGTGCAGGAGGAGGACGCATGAGGTACCGCACCAGAGCGGGACGGTTGCGCACCGGTCCGCTCGCGCTGATGGCCGCGGCGGCAACTGCCGCGGGTGTTATGCCGTTCGTCGCGCCGGTGGCGAACGCGGCCGTGGCTTGCACGGTCAACTACCAGGTCACGAACCAGTGGCAGGGTGGCTTCGGCGCCAGCGTGTCCATCCGCAACGAGGGCGACCCGGTGAACAACTGGCGCCTCACGTGGACCTTCCCGGATGGGCAGCGCGTCCAGCAGGGCTGGAACGGCACCTTCTCGCAGAGCGGCGCCGCGGTCACCGTGGCGGCGCCGGGTTGGGCCCCGAACCTCGGCACGGGCGCCACCGTCACGCCGGGCTTCAACGGCTCGTGGACCGGCCAGAACCGGCCGCCCACGGACTTCGCCCTCAACGGCACCCGCTGCACCGGGCCGAACGTCAACGCCGACCCGACGGTGTCGCTGACCTCGCCGACGCCCGCGCAGACGTTCCAGTCCGGCCAGGCGGTCCCGCTGGCGGCCACCGCGGCCGACACCGACGGCACCGTCTCCAAGGTCGAGTTCCTGGCCGACGGCGTGGTCGTCGCGACCGACACGAGCTCCCCGTACACGGGTTCGTGGACCGGCGCGACCGTGGGCGAGCACGCGATCGTGGCCCGCGCCACGGACGACAAGGGCGGCATCGGCAACTCCAGCATCGCGAGCATCCGCGTCATCGCGGGTCAGGCGATCCAGGCCAGCCCGGCGTCGCTGACCGTCCGGCAGGGCGGCACCGGCACCTTCGGCGTCTCCCTGGCCACCGCGCCGACCGCGAACGTCACGGTCACCGTGGCGCGCTCGGGCGGCAGCACCGACCTCACGGCCGGTCCCGTGTCGCTGACGTTCACGCCGTCCAACTGGGCGACGAAGCAGAACGTCACGGTCACCTCCGCGGCCAACGGCGGCGAGCTGGGCACGGCCACGTTCACGGCGAGCGCCACCGGCGCGGCCGCGGCGACGGTCGAGGTCCGCGAGACCAGCGCCGACACCTCGCCGTTCGAGCAGGAGTTCCTGGACCTCTACGCCAAGATCAACGACCCGGCGAGCGGCTACTTCCGCACCTTCTCCGATGGCCTGAAGGTGCCGTACCACTCGATCGAGACGCTGATGGTCGAGGCGCCGGACCACGGTCACCAGACCACGTCCGAGGCGTTCAGCTACTATCTGTGGCTGGAGGCCAGCTACGGCAAGATCGTGGGTGACTGGGCGCCGTTCAAGAAGGCCTGGGCCTCGATGGAGAAGTACATCATCCCGGCCAAGGCGGACCAGCCCACCAACGACAAGTACGACGCCTCCAAGCCGGCGACGTACGCGCCGGAGCACCCGCGGATGGACCAGTACCCGTCGGTGCTGGACTCCGGCGTGCCGGTGGGTCGCGACCCGATCGCGGCCGAGCTGAAGTCGGCCTACGGCAACAGCGACATCTACGGCATGCACTGGCTGCTCGACGTCGACAACACCTACGGCTTCGGCCGGTGCGGCGACGAGTCGGACGCGGCGCCCGCGTACATCAACACCTACCAGCGCGGTTCGTCGGAGTCGGTGTGGGAGACCATCCCGCAGCCGTCCTGCGACACCTTCGCGCACGGTGGCCCCAACGGCTTCCTCGACCTGTTCACCAAGGACGCCAGCTACGCCAAGCAGTGGAAGTACACCAACGCCCCGGACGCCGACGCGCGTGCGGTGCAGGTGGCCATGCTGGCGCAGGAGTGGGCGACCGAGCAGGGCAAGGCCAGCGAGGTCGCGCCCGAGCTGGAGAAGGCCGCCAAGATGGGCGACTACCTCCGCTACGCCATGTTCGACAAGTACTTCAAGAAGATCGGCAACTGCACCAGCCCCAGCTGCGCGGCCGGTACCGGCAAGGACAGCGCGCACTACCTGATGTCCTGGTACTACGCGTGGGGTGGCGCGACCGACACGTCCGCCGGTTGGGCGTGGCGCATCGGTGACGGCGCGTCGCACCAGGGCTACCAGAACCCGCTCGCGGCCTACGCGTTGGCGAACGTGCCCGCGCTGAAGCCGAAGTCGGCGACCGGCCAGCAGGACTGGGCCACGTCGATGACCCGCCAGCTGGAGCTGCTGCAGTGGCTCCAGTCGGCCGACGGCGCCATCGCCGGTGGTGTCACCAACAGCTGGGAGGGTTCCTACAGCGCGCCGCCTTCGGGCACGCCGACCTTCTACGGCATGTACTACGACGCCCACCCGGTGTGGCGCGACCCGCCGTCGAACCGCTGGTTCGGCTTCCAGGCGTGGCAGATGGAGCGCACCGCCGCCCTGTACGAGAAGACCGGCAACGCGACGGCCAAGAAGATCCTCGACAAGTGGGTCCCCTGGGCCATCGCGAACACCACCGTCGGCACCGGCGGCCAGTTCCAGATCCCGAACGACCTGACCTGGACGGGCGCTCCGGACAACTGGAACGCCACCAACCCCGGCGCCAACGCGGGCCTGCGCGTCACGGTCGACAACCACAGCCAGGACGTCGGCATCGCCGCGTCCTACGCCAAGACGCTCCTCAACTACGCGGCCAAGTCGGGCAACGCCCAGGCGAAGACCGTCGGTGAGGGCCTCTTGACGGCGATGTTGTCGCACAAGGACGACAAGGGCATCGCGGTGCCGGAGCAGCGCAAGGACTACAACCGCTTCGACGACGTCTACAACACGTCGACGCGTGAGGGTCCTTACGTTCCGTCGGGCTGGTCGGGCGACATGCCCAACGGCGACCAGATCAAGCCCGGTGTGTCCTTCGTGGACATCCGCTCGATGTTCAAGCAGGACAAGGACTGGCCGAAGGTCCAGGCGTACCTGGACGGCGGCCCCGCGCCGACCTTCACCTACCACCGGTTCTGGGCGCAAGCTGAGATCGCCACGGCGTTCCAGCTGCACGTGGAGCTGTTCGGGTAGACCCGCGAAGGTCGCCGACACCCCCCTCACGACGTGGTGAGGGGGGTGTTCGGCGTGTCCCGGGACGTCGCGATCGTCGACCGCGTCCGGACGTGGGCCTCGCCGGCGGAACGACCTTCGAACTTCGGTGTTGACTCCGGCGAGAGAGCTGTGCCACATTTCTGGCACCCCGCCCCGCTGACCTCGGTCGGCGGCGTTGTCGCAGCGATCGAAACGATTCGATTCAGTGAGCTGCACCTTCGAACAATTCGACGAGCGCGAGAGGTGTGCCGTGGACCCGCTGCCGTTCCGCGACCCGGGTCTGCCGGTCGAGGACAGGGTGACCGACCTGCTCGGCCGGCTGACCGACGAGGAGAAGGTGGCGCTGCTGCACCAGCACCAGCCCGCCGTGCCGAGACTGGGGTTGGCGGCGTTCCACACGGGCATGGAGGTGCTGCACGGCGTCGCGTGGAACGGCGTGGCGACCGTGTTCCCGCAAGCGGTCGGGCTGGGTTCCTCGTGGGACACCGAGCTCGTGCGGCGGGTCGGCGAGGCCGTCGGCGTGGAGGCGCGGGGCTTCCACCACCGGGACCCGGTCGCGCACGGGCTGAACGTGTGGGCGCCGGTGGTGAACCCGTTGCGCGACCCGCGCTGGGGCCGCAACGAGGAGGGCTACTCCGAGGACCCGACGCTGACCGCCGCGATGGGCACGGCGTACGCGAGCGGTCTGCGCGGCGACCACCCGCGCTACCTGCGGACAGCGCCGACGTTGAAGCACTTCCTGGGCTACAACAACGAGGACGACCGCTGCGTCACCTCGTCCGACCTCCGGCCGAGGGTGCTGCACGAGTACGAGCTGCCGTGCTTCCGGGGCCCGGTCGAGGCGGGCGCGGCGGTGGCGGTGATGCCGTCGTACAACCTGGTCAACGGCCGTCCCGCGCACCTGAGCCCGTTGATCGAGCAGGAGTTGCGGACGTGGGCGCCGGACGGTCTCGCGGTCGTCAGCGACGCCTACGCGCCCTCGAACGTGGCCGGGTTGCAGGCGTACCTGCCGACGCAGGCCGAGGGGCACGCGGCGTTGCTGAACGCGGGCCTGGACAGCTTCACCGACCAGGACGCCGACCCGACGTTGACGGTCGAGAGCGTCACCACGGCGATCAAGGACGGCCTGCTGGACCGGGCGGTGGTGGAGCGGGCCGTGGGCCGGGTGCTCGCGCTGCGGTTCCGGCTCGGCGAGTTCGACCCCGCGCCCGGGGACCGGGACGACCCGGCGGACGTCAACCCCTACCGGGCCATCACCTCCGACGTGATCGGCACGCACGGCGGGCTGGCGCTGGAAGCCGCGCGGCAGGCGGTCGTGCTGCTGCGCAACGAGTCCGCGCTGCCGTTGGCGCGCGGCACGAAGCTGGCCGTCATCGGCACGCACGCGGACGCGGTGTTCGAGGACTGGTACAGCGGCACCCCGCCGTACCAGGTGACCGTCCGAAGGGGACTGGAGGAGTTCGCCTCCTCCGTCGCCTACGTCGAGGGGGTCGACCGGATCGCGCTGCGCGCGGCGGACGGCCGCTACCTCGGCGTGCGCGGCGGCGTCGTGGGCCTGGGGGAGCGGGCGCTGTTCGACCGCTTCGACTGGGGCGACGGCGTGTGGACGTTGCGGGACGTGGGTTCCCGCCGCTACCTGGGCGTGGCGGAGGACGGCTCGCTGGTCGCCACGGCCGCGACGCCGGGCGGCTGGGACGTGCGCGAGCTGTTCGAGCCCAGGCTCACCGACGGCGGTGTGGTGCTGCGCAACACCGTCGGCGGAGACGACGACCCGGCAACGCTGGACGGCAGCGGTGCTCGACTGGACAGCACCCCCTTCGAGATCGAACGCGTGGTGGACGGGATCGCCGCCGCCGCGGAGGTCGCCGCGCGGGCCGACACCGTCGTGCTGGTGCTGGGCAACGACCCGCACATCAACGGCCGCGAGACCGAGGACCGCACCACGCTGCGCCTGCCGTCGCTCGACCTGGTGCGCGCGGTGCGGGAGGCGAACCCGAACACGGTGCTGGTGCTCGTGAGCAGCTACCCGTACGCGCTGGACGGCGAGGAGGAGCACCTGCCGGGCATCGTGTGGACCGCGCACGGCGGGCAGGAGCAGGGCCGGGCGGTCGCGGAGGCGTTGTTCGGCGCGTTCTCCCCGTCGGGCAGGCTCACCCAGACCTGGTACCGGTCCGACGACGACCTGCCGGACATCTTCGACTACGACATCATCCGGGCCGGCGCCACGTACCTGTACTTCACCGGCGAGCCGCTGTTCCCGTTCGGCCACGGCCTGTCCTACACCGAGTTCGAGTACTCCGACCTCACGTGGGCCGACGGCGTCGCCACGGTCTCGGTCACGAACACCGGTGACGTCGCGGGCGCGGAAGTCGTGCAGCTGTACGCCGCGGCGCTCGACTCGCGGGTGCGGCTGCCGGTGCGCAGGCTCCAGTCGTTCCACCGGGTCCACCTCGAGCCGGGCGGGACGGCGGTGGTCGAGCTGCGGTCGGACCAGCTGTGGCACTGGGACGTCGTCACCGGCCGCCGGGTGGTCGAGGCCGGTCGGTACGAGCTGCTGGCCGGGGCGTCCTCGCGGGACGTCCGGGCCCGGCTGCTGGTCGACGTGCCGGGGGAGGTGCTCGTGCCGCGCACGGGTGCGTTGCCCGCCTTGGACTTCGACGACTGCGACGGCGTGCGACTCGTGGACGACGAGGTCGTGTTCACCCGCGAGGGCGCGTGGATCTCCTTCGAGGACGTGACACCCGGGTCGCGGTCCGCGCCACCGGGCACCCGGATCTCGGTCGACGGCACGTCGCTGGTGCTCACCGCCGACACGGCCGGCGTGCGCGTGCGGGAGGTGCGCTGACGTGGTCACCATCGCCGACGTCGCGCGGCACGCCGGGGTCGCGCCCAGCACCGTGTCCTACGTGCTCACCGGCCGCCGCTCGATCTCCACGGCCACCAAGGCGAGGGTCGAGGCGAGCGTGCGGGCGCTGGGCTACCACCCGCACGCGGGCGCCAGGTCGCTGGCCAGCAACCGCGCCAACGTGCTCGCGCTCGTGCTGCCGATGCGCGAGGGCATGCACATGCCGGTGCTGATGCAGTTCGTCGTCGCGGTCGCCAACGCGGCCCGCCGGCACGACCACGACGTGCTGCTGGTGACCGCGGACCAGGGCGCGGCGGGCCTGCGCCGGGTGGCGGGCAGCGCCCAGGTCGACGGGCTGCTCGTGATGGACGTGGAGATGCACGACGAGCGCGTGCCCGTGCTGCGGGACCTGGACCGGCCGTCGGTGCTGATCGGCTTCCCCGCCGACGCGGCCGGGTTGACGTGCGTGGACCTGGACTTCGCCGAGGCGGGTTCGCGGTGCGTGGACCACCTGGCCGACCTCGGGCACACCTACGTGGCGCTGGTCGGCGCGCCGCGCGCGGTCTACCAGCGCGACACCGGTTTCGCGCACCGGACCATGGCCGGGTTCAGCGCGGCGGCGATGCGGCGCGGCGTCTCCTCGACCACGCTGCCCACGGAGACCGACCACGAGTCGGTGCGCGCGGCCATCACCGGCCTGCTGGAGCGCCACCCCGCGGTGACGGGCCTGGTGGTGCACAACGAGGCCGCGTTGCCGTCGGTGGTCGAGGTGCTGCGGTCGCTGGGCCGCAAGGTGCCCGACGACATCGCCGTGATCGCGATCTGCCCGGACGACCAGGCCGAACGGCTGACACCGGCGCTGACCTCGGTGGCCGTGCCCGCCGAGCAGTTGGGCCACCACGCGGTGGCGCTGCTGATGGCCAAGCTGGACCGGACACCGACCCCGCCGCTGACGTTACTGCCCCCGAGGCTGACCGAACGGGCCAGCACGACCCGCTGACGGCCGCCCGTCCGCGATCGGCTCGGCGACGCCCGGGAAGTCGGGCGTCGCCGACGTGCCGCCGCCGCTACCCTCCGGTGGATGAGCGACAACCACGTCGTGGTCATCACCACCACCGACAGCGAGGACGCGGCCGGCGCGTTGGCGAAGGCGATCGTGGGGGCGCGGCTCGCGGCGTGCGTGCAGATCAGCGGCCCGGTCCGCAGCGTCTACCGGTGGGAGGGCGCGGTCAACGACGACCGCGAGTGGCAGCTCTGGATCAAGACCGCCTACGACCGGGTGGACGAGCTGACCGAGTTCGTGACGGCGCGGCACACCTACGACGTGCCCGAGGTGCTGGCCCTGCCCGTGCTCGGCGGCAACCCCGACTACCTGGCGTGGCTCACCGAGGAGACCCGACCGCCCACGTGACGGGTGGCGGCCCGCGCCCCGCGGACCGCCACCCGGTGTTCACCTGGTCTCGGTCGTCGCCCGAGCGCGTTCTTCGGCGCGTTCCGCGGCCAGCGACGCGCGGAACGCCTTCAGCTCCCGCTTGACCACCGGCGCGAGCAGGTACAGGCCGATGATGTTGAACAGCGCCAGCGTGAACAGCACCGCGTCGGCGAAGTCCAGCACGCTGCCCAGCGTGAGCACCGAGCCGACCACGATGAACGCGCAGAAGATCACCCGGTAGGCGGTCTCGCTGCCCTTGCTCTTGCCGAACAGGTAGACCCACGCCTTCTCGCCGTAGTAGCTCCACGTGATGATCGTGGACACGGCGAACAGGACGACGGCCACCGTCAGCACGTACGGGAACCACGGCAGCACGGTGCCGAAGGACTCCGAGGTGACCGTGACGCCGTCCGGGCGCGGTCCGCCCGCCGCGACCGTGGCCTGGGCGTCCTTCCAGAACTGGGTCTGCGCCACGACGATGGTCAACGCGGTCATCGTGCAGATGACCACGGTGTCGATGAACGGCTCGAGCAACGCCACGTAGCCCTCGGTCACCGGGCGGCGGGTCTTCACCGCGGAGTGCGCGATGGACGCCGAGCCGAGGCCGGCCTCGTTGGAGAACGCGGCCCGCTGGAACCCGACGATCAACGCGCCGACAGCGCCTCCCGCGACGCTGTCGGCGCTGAACGCGCCCGAGACGATCTGGCCGATCGCGTCCGGGATCGTGGTGACGTTCAGCAGGATGACGACGAGGCAGCCCGAGACGTAGAGGATCGCCATCGCGGGCACCAGCTTGCCGGTGACGCGGCCGATGGACTTGATGCCGCCGATGATGACCGCGCCGACGACCAGCGCCAGGACGATGCCGAAGACGAGCGCCGCGCCGTCGCCGCCGAGGAAGCCGTCCGCGCCGCCGGTCACCGAGCGGAGCTGCGCGAACGTCTGGTTGGCCTGGAACATGTTGCCGCCCGCGATCCCGAAGAACAGGATCATGATCGCGGCGCCGGCGGCGAGCACCCGGCCGACACCGCGCCCGGCCGCGTTGGGGAAGCGCTCCGCCAGGCCCTTGCGCAGGTAGTGCATGGGACCGCCGGACACCGAGCCGTCCGCGTGCACGTCCCTGTACTTCACGCCCAGCGTGCACTCGACGAACTTCGTGCACATGCCGAGCAGGCCGCACACGATCATCCAGAACGTCGCGCCCGCGCCGCCGATGGTCACCGCGACGCCGACACCGGCGATGTTGCCCAGGCCGACGGTGCCCGACACGGCCGAGCTGAGCGCCTGGAAGTGGCTGATCTCGCCGGGGTCGTCCGGCTTGCTGTGCTTGCCGCGCACGATCCGCAGCGCGGTGCCGAAACCGCGCAGCTGGATGACGCCGAAGTACGTGGTGAAGATCGCGGCGGCGAGCACCAGCCAGCCGACGATCCACGGGAACGTCACGCCGAAGACCGTGACCTCGGCGAAGATGAAGCCCGAGACGGCCTCCGAGACCGGCGTGAAGGCGTTGTTGATCACCTCCTCGACCGTGGACAGCGTGCCGCCCTCGGCGGCGAGGACGGTAGGCGGCGGTGGCAAGGGTGGACTTGTGGTCATGAGCGGGTAGTTGACCGGATGCGGTGAGTCCGGAGAAAGTGGACTTGAGCATTTCTTTAGGTTCGGTTCACCTCCGTGACCGACCGCGTGCACCGAACGCGGTGATCAGGTCCGCCCTCGGCCGCCCGCTCACCCGGCCGCCGCTCACCCGGCCGCCGCTCACCCGGCCGCCGCTCACCCGGCCGCCGCTCACCCGGCCGCCGCTCACCCGGCCGCCGCTCACCCCGGCCGAAGCCGACCGCCTGCCCACCCCGCCCGGCCTCCGCCCTCACGTGACGTCCGGGCGGTTTGGCGGGTCGGTCCCGGGTCACCCCTCGGGCATGGCCTCGACCCCAGCCCACGACCTGTACCGGCGGTGGCTCGACGAGCTGTGGAACGGCGGCCCCGAGGCCGCCGAGCGGCTGGTCGGCGCGGACTTCGTCGGGCACTGGCCCGACCGCGACGTGACCGGACCCGCCGAGCTCGCCGCCGTCGTCGGCGAGACCCACGCGATGTTCACCGACCTGTCCTTCACCCTCGACGTCGGCCCCATAGTCGAAGGCGACCTCGTCGCGGCCCGCTGGACCGGCCGGGGCCGGACCGCGGACGGCCAGGCGAGCTTCCTCGGCAACGACATCCTGCGGGTCCGGGACGGCCTGTTCGTCGAGTACTGGGTCGCCACCCGGGCGCGGAGCTGACGACCGCCCGGCGCGGCTCACCGCGGCGGCCGACCGTCCAGGAACGCCGTGATCAGCGCGGCGCCGGTGGCGGCCAGCCAGGCGCGCAGGTCGAGCAGCCCGGGGCGCAGCCTGCGGGTGGCCGCGACGTCGGCTCGGTAGCCGCGCTCGTTCAGCCACTCGTTGGCGTGCGCGAAGTCCTCGCCGATCCGCCTGACGGCCTCGATCGGGACCTGCTCGTAGGGCAGCTCGCGCCCGGTGGCCGCCGAGATCGCGGCGGCGATCCCGACCGGCGTGACCTCGTCCCCGGCCAGGTCCTGCGCGCGGCCGATCCACTCGTGCGGCTCGGCGAACGCCGTCGCGACGAACGCGGCCACGTCGTCCACCGCGATGAGCTGCTGCGGCACGTGCGGCGCGAGGCCGGTGGACACCGTGCCGCCCCGCAGGGCGTAACCGCCGGTGAAGTTCTCCATGAACGACACCGGGCGCAGGACCGTGGCGGGCAGGCCGAGGGCGGCGACGTGCCGTTCGATCCGGTGCTTGCTGACGACGTTGACCGGCAGCACCTCGGTGGCGTGGCGGCCCGCGCCGGCCACCGAGCTGAACACGAAGTGCCCGACACCGGCTTTCCGGGCGGCTTCGGCGACGTTGACGCCCCAGCGGACCTCGTCGTCGGCGCCGAACCCCGGCGGGGTGCCGGGCGAGCCGACCGTCGGCTGCACGCTGAACACCCCGTGCGCGCCGTCCATCGCGGCGACCAGCGAGTCCACGTCCTCCATGTCGGCGCGCACCAGCGGCGCCGGCGACCGCCCGGCCCTCGCCGGGTCGCGGGTCAGCGCGCGGACGCGCCACCCGTCCGCCAGCAGCCGTGCCGTCACCGCACGGCCCTGCGTGCCGGTCGCGCCGACCACCGCGATCGTCCTGTCCACAGTTCTCCTCCGTAACCGGGGTGGGCCCCCGTTTGCTGCCCGGTACGATATGGAGGACCACCCCACTTGGTCCAGTGCCTTTCGGGAGGAGCCGTCCGATGCGGGCCGACGCGCGCCGGAACCGGGAGCGGATCGTCGAGGTCGCCGGGGTCGCGATCGCCGAGCAGGGCGCGGACGCGTCGCTGGAGGAGATCGCCCGTCGGGCGGAGGTCGGGTCGGCCACCCTGCACCGGCACTTCCCGACCCGTCAGGCGCTGCTGGAAGCGGTGTTCACCGACCGGGTCGAGGCGTTGTGCGACCAGGCCCGCGCCCTGGCCGCCGACCTGGCCCCCGGACCCGCCCTGGTGGCCTGGCTGCGCGCGGTCGGCGGGCACGCGGCGGCGAACCGGGGCCTGGCCGCGTCACTGCTGCGCGGCGCGGACCCGTCCCTCGGCCGCACGTGCCACGCGATGATCACCGCGGCCGGTGACGGACTGCTGGCGGCGGCCCGCCGCGCGGGCGACGTGCGCGCCGACGTGCCGATCGTGGACCTGCTCAAGCTGGCCAACGCCGTCGCGCTGGCCGCGGAGGGCGAGCCCGGCGAAGCCGACCGCCTGCTCACCCTGGCGCTGACCGGCATCCACCCCGGGCCGCGACCGTGACCACCGAGCGGGTCAGATCCCCAGCCGCCGCCGGAGCAGGGTGGCCGTGTGCACGGGTTCGGCGTCCGACCCGTGCCGGACCTGCGTGCGGCAGCTGAAGCCGTCCGCCACGACCGCGGTGCCCGCGTCGGCGGCCCGCACGGCCGGGAACAGGGTCTGCTCGCCCACCGCCATCGACACGTCGTAGTGCCCGCGCTCGAAGCCGAAGTTGCCTGCCAGCCCGCAGCACCCCTCCAGCACCGACGCGCTCACCCCGGTCCTGGCCAGCAGCTCCCGGTCCGCGTCCAGGCCCAGCTCCGCGTACTGGTGGCAGTGCGGCTGCACGACCGCCCGCACGCCGTCGCCCGCCACCGGCTCCAGCAGCGGCGACACGTGCTCGGCGAACGTGCGCACCGACTCCGCCAGCCGCACCACGTCCGGGTCGTCGCCCGCCACCTCCAGCGCGTCGGACCGCAGGAACGCCGTGCAGCTCGGCTCCAGCCCCACCACCGGCACGCCGTCGCGCGTCCACGGCCGCAGCACGCGGGCCGTCCGCCGCACCACCCGCCGAGCCACGCCCACCTGGCCGGTGGAGAACCACGTCAACCCGCAGCACACCGCGCCCCGCGGCACCTCGACCGCCTGACCCGCGTGCCCGAGCACCGCCGCCGCGTCGAACCCGATCCCCGGCTCGAAGTGGTTGGTGAACGTGTCCGGGAACAGCAGCACCCGATCACCACCGCCACCACCGGCGAACCGCGACTGGAACGACCGCACCGGCGTCGGCAGCGGCCGTTCCGGCGCCACGCCGCCGAACCTCCCCAGCCGCGCGGTGAGCCCGTTCACCAGCCGCAACCGCAGCCACAGCGGCAACCAGCCCATCGAGTAGTGCGCCGCGGGCCGCACCCGTCCCCGGTAGTGGTGGTGCAGGAACTCCGCCTTGTAGGTGGCCATGTCCACGTCCACCGGGCAGTCCCGCTTGCACCCCTTGCAGCCCAGGCACAGGTCCAGCGCGTCGCGGACCTCCTCGGACCGCCACCCGCCGCGCACCACCTGGCCGCCGAGCATCTCGAACAACAGCCGCGCCCGCCCGCGCGTGGAGTGCTTCTCCTCCTTCGTCACCCGGTAGCTCGGGCACATCACCCCGCCGGAGGTGTTCAGGCACTTGCCCACGCCGACGCACCGCCGCGTCGCCGCCGCCAGGTCACCGCCGTCGGCGGGCAGCGCGAGCTTCGCCCTGGTCGGGATCACCGGTGGCGCGACCAGCACCCGCAGGTCCTCGTCCAGCTTCGCGGGCGCCACGATCCGGCCCGGGTTCATCCGGTTGTCCGGGTCGAACGCCGCCTTGAACCGCCCGAACGCCTCGATCGCGGCCGGCGGGTACATCCGGGGCAGCAGCTCCGAACGGGCCTGCCCGTCGCCGTGCTCGCCGGACAACGACCCGCCGTGCGCCACCACCAGGTCCGCCGCGTCCTCCAGGAACGACCGGTGCCCGCGCCGGAAGTCGAAGTCGATCCGCACGTGCAGGCAGCCCTCGCCGTAGTGCCCGTAAGTGACGCCGCGCCTGCCGTGCCCGGCCAGCAACGCGTCGAACTCCCGCAGGTAGGCGCCCAGCCGCTCGGGCGGCACGGCCGCGTCCTCCCACCCCGACCACGCCTCGCCGCCGTCGGCCATCCGCGTCGCCAGCCCCGCGCCGTCCTCCCTCACCCGCCACAGCGCGCGCTGCCGTGCCGGATCGGTCACCACCACCGAGTGCGGCGCGAGCGCGGCGGCCCGGTGCGCGACCGCGTCCTCCGCCGTCTCGACGAACAGCCAGCTCTCGCCGCGCGGCAGCAGCCGCCGGGACTCGCCGGCCGCCCGCGCCAGCTCGGCGTTGAGGCCCTCGATGGTGAGCACGTCCAGCTCGCGCAGCTGCGGGGCCAAATCGGCGGCGTCGTAGGGACCGTCGAAGCCGAGCACGGCCAGCACCCGGCGCGGCGGGGCCTGCACCAGCCGGACCGTCGCGCCGAGCACGGTCGCGCACGTGCCCTCCGAGCCGACCAGCGCCCTGGTCAGGTCCGGCAACGCGTCCAGCCGGTAGCCGGACACCCGGCGGTCCAGCGCGGGGAACCACGCCGGGTCCACCTCGGGCAGGTCGAGCGGCGGGGGAGTGCGGGTGTCGAACCGGCGGCCGTCGGCCAGCAGCACGTCGAGGGCGCGCACGTTGTCGCTGGTCTTGCCCCACGCCACGGAGTGCGCGCCGCACGCGTCGTTGCCGATCATGCCGCCGAGCGTGCAGCGCGAGTGGGTGGACGGGTCGGGCCCGAACACCAGCCCGTGCGGCCGGGCGGCGTCGTTGAGCCGGTCCAGCACCACGCCGGGCTGCACCACCGCGACCCGCTCGACCGGGTCCACCGAGATCACCCGGTCGAGGTACCGGGAGAAGTCGATCACCAGGCCGGCGCCCGCCGAGTTGCCCGCGATCGACGTGCCGGCGCCACGGTTCGTGATCGGCACGCCGTGCTCGACCGCCACCCCGACCGCCGCCACCACCCCGTCCACCGACCGGGGTCGCACGACGACCAGCGGCACGTGGCGGTAGTTGGACGCGTCGACGGAGTACAGCGCGCGGTCGCCGGGGTCGGCGAGCACGTCGCCGTCCACCGCGACCCGGAGGTGTTCGACGAAACCGGTCACCGCCCGATTGTGATCCACCCCCGGCCAATGGTGGCGTACTTAGGGGTAGGGGATAGCCTCGCCCCGCATCAACCAGCAGCGATGGGAGCAAGCGTGTCGAGGTCGGTTCTGGTCACCGGGGGCAACCGGGGCATCGGTCTGGCGATCGCGCGGGCGTTCGCGGCGCAGGGCGACAAGGTCGCGGTGACCCACCGCGGCTCCGGCGCGCCCGAGGGCCTGCTCGGCGTCAAGTGCGACGTGACCAGCTCCACCGAGGTGGACGCGGCGTTCGCCGAGGTCGAGGCCGCGCACGGGCCGGTCGAGGTGGTCGTGGCCAACGCGGGCATCACCGACGACACCCTCCTGCTGCGGATGACCGACGAGCAGTTCACCCGCGTCCTCGACGCCAACCTGACCGGCGCGTTCCGGGTCGCGCAGCGCGCGTCCAAGGGCATGCTGCGCAAGCGCTACGGCCGCATCGTGTTCATCTCGTCCGTGGTCGGCCTCGCGGGCGGCGCGGGCCAGGTCAACTACGCGGCCAGCAAGGCGGGCCTGGTGGGCGTCGCCCGGTCGATCGCCCGCGAGCTCGGCACGCGCAACATCACCGCGAACGTCGTCGCGCCCGGCTTCATCACCACGGACATGACCGACGCGCTGCCGGAGGACCGCAAGAAGCAGATCCTCGCCCAGGTGCCGTCGGGCCGCTACGGCACGACCGACGAGATCGCCGCCGCCGTCACCTTCCTGGCCTCCGACGCCGCCGCCTACATCACCGGCGCGGTGCTGCCGGTCGACGGCGGCCTCGGCATGGGCCACTGAACCGCCGACCCACTGTGCCGCCGAACCACTGGGCGGGCACCACTACCAAGCACAACACCTCGGAGGACGGGTTTCAGTGACGGGACTGCTCGAAGGCAAGCGGCTGCTGATCACCGGTGTGATCACGGACGCGTCGATCGCCTTCCACGTGGCCAAGGTCGCCCAGGAGCAGGGCGCCCAGGTCGTGCTCACCGGCTTCGGCCGGATGAGCCTCGTGGAGCGGATCGCCAAGCGCCTGCCGCAGGCCGCGCCGGTGGTCGAGCTCGACGTGCAGAACCAGGAGCACCTGGACACGTTGGCGGACCGGCTGCGCGAGCACGTGGACGGCCTGGACGGCGTGGTGCACGCGATCGGCTACGCCCCGCCGTCGTGCCTGGGCGCGCCCTTCATGGACGCGCCCTGGGAGGACGTGGCCACGGCCATGCACGTCTCGGCGTACTCCTACAAGTCGCTGGTGACCGCCACCCTGCCGCTGCTGGGCAGCGGCGCGTCGGTGGTCGGCCTCGACTTCGACGCCCGCCAGGTGTGGCCCGCCTACAACTGGATGGGCCCGACGAAGGCGGCGTTCGAGTCGATCAACCGCTACCTGGCCCGCGAGCTCGGCCCGAAGGGCATCCGGATCAACCTGGTCTCGGCGGGCCCCGTGCGCACCATGGCCGCCAAGTCGATCCCCGGCTTCCCGGCCCTGGAGGCCATGTGGGGCGAGAAGGCCCCGCTGGGCTGGAACGTGGACGACCCGGAGCCGGTCGCCAAGTCGGTGTGCGGGCTGCTGTCGGACTGGTTCCCGGCCACCACCGGCTCGATGGTGTTCGTCGACGGCGGCGTGCACTTCCTGGGGCTCTAGCGCACCACCGGGTCGGCGTGCGTTCGATCACGCCGACCCGGTTGTGCGGCCGCCGGGCGGCGGCGCGAGGATGTCGGGGTGAGTTACGACGCGCTGCTCTGGCTGTCCTTCGGCGGACCGGAAGGACCCGACGACGTCCGCCCCTTCCTCGAGAACGTGACCCGGGGCCGGGGCGTGCCGCCCGAGCGGTTGGACGAGGTCGAGCAGCACTACCAGCACTTCGGCGGCGTGTCGCCGATCAACGCGCTCAACCGCGCCGCGATCGAGGCCGTGCGCGGCCTGGTCGACCTGCCGATCTACTTCGGCAACCGCAACTGGCACCCGATGGTCGAGGACACGCTGGCCGAGATGAAGGCCGCCGGCGTCCGCCGCGCCCTCGTCTTCCCGACCAGCGCCTACGGCGGCTACTCGGCGTGCCGGCAGTACGACGAGGACATCCTGCGCGCGCGGGCGGCGGTCGAGGACGCGCCCGAGCTGGTCAAGCTGCGCCAGTTCTTCGACCACCCGCTGTTCGTGGCGTCGTTCGCGGACGCCGTGCGCGCCGCCGCGGCCCAGCTGCCCGGTGACGACTACCGGGTGGTGTTCACCGCGCACTCGGTGCCGGTGTCGGCCGACAAGGCCGCCGGACCGCCCGAGGACGGCGGCCACCTCTACTCCAGGCAGGTCGCCGAGGCGTCACGCCTGGTCGCCGAGGCCGTGGGGGCGGCCGACCACGACGTGGTGTGGCAGTCCCGGTCCGGCCCGCCGCAGGTCCCGTGGCTGGAACCGGACATCGTGGACCACCTGGACACCCTCTACGACAAGGGCGTGCGCAACGTGGTGGTGTGCCCGATCGGGTTCGTCAGCGATCACCTGGAAGTGGTGTGGGACCTCGACACCGAGGCCCGTGAGCGGGCGCAGGAGCTGGGCATGGGCTTCGCCCGCGCCGCCACGCCCAACGACGACCCCCGGTTCGCCGAACTGGTGGCGGAACTCGTCGCCGAGCACGTGGCGGACGCCCCGGCCCGCAAGCTCTCGGAGTTCCCGGCGCTGGGCTGCACGGTCGACGGCGCGTTCTGCGCCACGCGGTGCTGCGAGCCCGTGAAACGGCCGGGAGCGGGCCGGTGAGCGTGGACTTCAGCTGGTCGCCGCGGCCCGCCGACTGGCGTGACGCGCTGCGCACCTCCGTGCCGCTGTACCGGTGGGCGCCGTGGTTCGCCGCGGTGCTCGCCGTGCTGGGCGTCGTCGTGCTGGTGATGGGCATGACGTGGGCGGGCGTGTTCGGGCTCGTGCTCGCTGTGATCATCATCGCACTCGTCCCGGTGGGCACCGCGGTGAACTTTCACAACCACCCGCTGGCGGCCAAGGCGGTGACCGGCACGGCGGACGCGCACTCGTTGCGGATGTCCGTCGGCGAGGCCGCGCGCAGCGAGCTGAGCTGGGCCGAACTGCCCGGCTGGGTGGAGACGGCGCGGGGGTTCGTGCTGCGGACCGGCACGACCGCCGTGTACGCCGTGCCGCACCGCGCGTTCGCCGACGCCGAGGCGGTCGAGAAGTTCCGCTCCCTGCTGGTGGAACACGTCGGCCCGGCGGCCTGAGCCGGCGCAGGGCCCGCGTACCCTCGGTAGGCGTGTCTTGTGCGAGTGCGACGCTGGTCGTCTGGACGTCAGCCTGGCTGCATGGTGCGGCCGCGGCCGACGACGTCCTCGACGCCTTGGGGTTCTGGGCCGGTCTGCACGAAGTGGTGGCCGACGACGACGGCACCGCGACGGCGCTGGACCTGCCCGGCCCCGACGAGGCCCCGGTGGGCCCCGCGCTGCTGCTGGCGTCGTTGCGCCGCGCGTCCGCGACCACGGCCCGGCTGGTCATCCCCGTGCCCGGTGACGTGCGCGGGCTCGGCGCCAACGGTCCGCTCGGGAAGTCCGCGTTGCGCGCGGGCGAGGCCGCCGTGCTGCCCGAGGTCGGCGTGGGGCTGGTGCCGAAGCTGGTGGCCGACGGTGTCGTGCGGTGGACGGTGTTCGACCTGCCCGGCGCGCCGACCGGCGAGCACGTGCCGATCGGCGAGGCCGAGCACGGGCTGGCGTCGGCGATGCGCGAGGCGGCCACCGCGCTGGTGACGCTGGACGTGGCGCGGCACCGCCCGAACGTGCGGGCCGAGATCGCCGCGCTGTCCGCGGAGCACACGGCGCTGGAGTGGCCCGCCGGGATGCCGCCCCGCGCCCTGCGCGTGCTCCAGCGCGCCTCCGAGGTCGCCGCGATCCTCACCGTGGCGGCGTCGGACGCGCCGGGCGGAGCCGTGTCCGCGACCGCGACGAGGGCGCGGGACGAGGCGCTGCGGCCGTTGTCCGAGGCCGTGCGGCTGGCCCGGCTCGCCGCCGTGGACGAAGCCGTCCGGGTCCTTTCGGATCAGGGTGCCGGCCGCCATTAGGCGGCAGTCGTCGTCGAATATTCGACAGCTATTCGGTGACCATCGAAATGGATGAATGTCCGATCGTGGCACGGTGAATCGAATATTCGACGGCGAACGTACTCCCGAACCTCGCCGACTATCGGCCGAACAGGTGATCCGGGTGACGGCCATTCGCGCTCCGAATCGATTCCGGCCGAACGTGCGCGGCGAATCCTGACGGCGGTCGAAGCGCCATAAGGCCAGCTCAACAGGCCTGCGACAGGGTACGTGCCCGGGTATAGCGACGGATTATGTCCAGGTCAACCCCTCGTCAACACGAGGTGTCGTGCGTTACGGTACGTCTGGGAGCGCTCCCAGGAAGCTGTTTCGGTCTCGCGTCGAATCCCGATTCGGCGAATCGCTGGGAGCGCTCCCAGATGGCGGGTTGCTCGCAAGGAGGCGATGCATGAGTCTGCGCACATTCGTACGCTCCCGGAAACTGACCGGGGCATTGGCGGTGACCTCGGTGGCGGCACTGTCCGTTGCCGGGGTGGTGGCTTCGACCGCCACCGCCAACGCCGCACCCGGTTGTCGGGTGGCGTACCAGATCACGAACCAGTGGCAAGGCGGATTCGGCGCCAACGTCACGGTCACCAACCTGGGTGACGCCATTTCCGGCGGTTGGACGCTGGAGTGGGACTTCGCCGCCGGCCAGCGGGTCCAGCAGGGTTGGAACGGCACGTTCTCCCAGTCCGGGACGCGCGTGACGGTCCGCAACCCCTCTTGGGCCGGCAACCTCGGCACCGGCGCGTCGGTGACGCCCGGCTTCAACGGCTCGTGGACCGGGTCCAACCCGGTGCCCACGCAGTTCCGGCTGAACGGCACGGTGTGCACGGGGTCGATCGACACGACGACGACGACCACCACCACCACCAGCACGACCACGAGCACGACGACCAGCACCACGACCACGACCACCACCACGGGCAACAACCCGGGCGGTCCGAGGGTGGACAACCCGTACGTGGGCGCGGGCGTGTACGTCAACCCGCAGTGGTCGGCTCGCGCCGCCGCCGAGGCGGGTGGCTCGCGGATCGCGAACCAGCCCACCGCGGTGTGGCTGGACCGGACCAGCGCGATCGAGGGCAACGGCTCGCCCACGACCGGCAGCATGGGCCTGGCCGCCCACCTCGACGAGGCCGAGAAGCAGCGCGCCGCGCGTTCGGACGGCGAGCTGGTCTTCCAGTTCGTCGTCTACAACCTGCCCGGTCGCGACTGCGCCGCGCTGGCCTCCGCCGGTGAGCTGGGCCCGACAGAGATCGGTCGCTACAAGACCGAGTACATCGACAAGATCACGAGCATCGTCAGCAACCCGAAGTACTCGAAGCTGCGCATCGTCGCGGTCATCGAGATCGACTCGCTGCCGAACCTCGTCACCAACGTGTCCCCGCGTGCCACGGCCGTGCCGGCCTGCGACACGATGAAGGCGAACGGCAACTACGTCGAGGGCGTCTCGTACGCCGTCGGCAAGCTGGGTGACATCCCGAACGTCTACAACTACCTCGACTCCGGCCACCACGGCTGGATCGGGTGGGGCGACACGGTTCCCGAGTACGACAACTTCTACGCTTCGGCGAAGCAGTTCGCGGCGATCCTGGGCAAGAACGGCGCCACCAAGGAGAAGGTCCACGGCTTCGCCACCAACACGGCGAACTACTCCGCGCTGGAGGAGCCGTACTGGACGGTCGACGACCTGGTCGGCGGTCGCCCGGTGAAGGAGAACGCCAAGTGGGTCGACTGGAACGACTTCAACGGTGAGCTGGGCTTCGCCACGGCGATGCGCGCCGAGCTCGTCAAGCAGGGCTTCGACAGCAGCATCGGCATGCTGATCGACACCTCGCGCAACGGTTGGGGCGGCCCGAACCGGCCCACCGCGAAGTCGACCGCGACCACCGCGGACGCCTACGTGAACGAGTCGCGCATCGACCGCCGCTACCAGAAGGGCAACTGGTGCAACCAGGCCGGCGCCGGTCTGGGCGAGCGGCCCAAGGCCGCGCCGAAGCCGAGCATCGACGCCTACGTCTGGATCAAGCCGCCGGGCGAGTCCGACGGTGCGTCCAGCGAGATCCCGAACGACGAGGGCAAGCGCCTCGACCGGATGTGCGACCCGACCTACGGTGGCAACATCCGCAACGGCAACAACCCGTCGGGTGCTCTCGCCGACGCGCCGCTCTCGGGCCACTGGTTCTCGGCCCAGTTCCAGCAGCTCATGGCCAACGCCTACCCGGCGCTGTGACCACAGGCTGACCGGCACGACAACTGAACAGCTCTGCACACCGTAGGCGGCGCCCACCCCGGGCGTCGCCTACGGGCGTTGATCCGGTTGTGCCCGCCCCTACCGTGGCACGGGTGGACGTCGAGGAGATCACCGAGCGGTTGACCCTGAGGTTCGGCCCTTCGGTGGCCGAGTGGTGCGCGCGCGTGCCGGAGCAGGCGGCCGAGGCCGCCGCCCGCTGGGACCTCACCTTGGGCGAGGTGATGCCGCCGGGTGCTTCGTCGGTCGTGGTGGCGTGCGCGCGGGGGGACGCGCCGCTGGTGCTGAAGCTGAGCCCGGACCCGGTGTTCCTGGCCGAGCAGGCGTCGGTGCTGCGGCACTTCGCCCCGTCCGGCCGCGTGCCGGCGGTACTGGCCGAGGCGGACGGAACGGTGCTGATGGAGGAGGTCCGACCCGGGACCCCGGCCGACGAACTGCCGGCCCCGCCGGCACCGCGGGAGTGGGCCGACCTGGTGGCCGCGCTGCACACCGCGCCGACCGGGGGACGGCGGTGGCTGACCCTGCGCGCCCGCTGCGAGGAGGCCTACACCCGCATCGGCCGCCGCCTGGCCGACCCCGCGGTGGCCGCCCACATCCCGCAGCAGACGTGGACCCGGGCCCTGGACCGCTGCCGGGCACTGCTCGACACCCAGCCGCACGTGCTGCTGCACGGTGATCTCCACCTGGGCAACGTCCTGAGCGGCGGAGACCTCCTGATGGCCATCGACCCGCGGCCGTGCGTGGGCGACCCGTGCTTCGACGTCGTGGACTACGCCCTGGCCGGCGCGGGCCACGAGGGCGTGGCCGAACGCGCGACCGCCGTGGCCGAGGAGGCCGCCCTGGACCCCGACCGGCTGCACGAGTGGTGCCGAGCCCTGGCCCCGATGGCCGCCATCGCCTACCTGGACGACGAGGCGACCCGAACGGACCTGCTCACCCTGGCCCGCTGAACCGTCCGACTCGGCTGAACCCGCCGATGCTTCGCAGGAGTCCCCGCCCAGGGGACCCCTGTTCTCATTCTCCCAGAAGGGTCCGACAATTCGCGGGGCCGAAGCGTCCACCAGGGGCGAAACCCGAGGTGGAGTGGGTTCACGTCGACCGACGGCCCGCCAGTGCGTAACTTCGGTGGAGTGACCTCTGACCTTCCCACCACCGCAGGCGCCCTCCGCGCGGCCGGTCATCTGCCGCGCGGGGTCAAGGCCGAGATCCGGGAGAACCTCCTGGCCGCCCTCCGCGACGGCCGCGACCCGTGGCCCGGCATCGTCGGCTTCGACCGCACCGTCCTGCCGCAGCTGGAGCGCGCCCTCCTCGCGGGGCACGACGTGGTGCTCCTCGGCGAACGGGGACAGGGCAAGACGCGGCTCCTGCGCACCATCGTCGGCCTGCTCGACGAGTGGACCCCGGTGATCGAGGGCGCCGAGCTGAACGAGCACCCGCTCGACCCCATCACCCCCGAGTCGAAGCGCCGCGCGGAGGAACTCGGCGACGAGCTCCCCGTCACCTGGAAGCACCGGGACGAGAGGTTCGCCGAGAAGCTCGCCACCCCGGACACGAGCGTCGGCGACCTGGTCGGCGACGTCGACCCGGTCAAGGTCGCCCAGGGCCGCAGCCTCGGCGACCCGGAGACCATCCACTACGGCCTGCTGCCCCGCTCCCACCGCGGCGTCATCGCCGTCAACGAGCTGCCCGACCTGGCCGAACGCATCCAGGTCGCGCTGCTGAACGTGATGGAGGAACGCGACATCCAGATCCGCGGCTACACGCTGCGGCTCCCGCTGGACGTCCTGCTCGTCGCCACCGCCAACCCCGAGGACTACACCAACCGCGGCCGGATCATCACGCCGCTCAAGGACCGCTTCGGCGCGGAGATCCGCACCCACTACCCGCTGGAGATCGGCGCCGAGGTCGAGCTGGTCCGCCAGGAGGCCCACCTGGTCGCCGAGGTCGGCGACCACCTGCTGGAGGTCATCGCCCGGTTCGTGCGGCACCTGCGCGAGTCGTCCGCGATCGACCAGCGCTCCGGCGTGTCGGCCAGGTTCGCGGTCGCGGCGGCGGAGACGGTGGCCGCCAGCGCCCTGCGCCGCAGCGCGCTGATCGGCGAGAACCCGCCCATCGCCCGCCCGGTCGACCTGGAGTCGGTCACGGAGGTGCTGCGCGGCAAGCTGGAGTTCGAGGCCGGCGAGGAGGGCCGCGAGCAGGAGGTGCTGGTCCACCTGCTGCGCCGGGCGACCGCGGACGCGGCGCGGTCCACGTTCGCGGGGATCGACCTGCGGCCGCTGGCCGAGCTGGTGTCCGACGGCCACCCCGTGGCCACCGGTGAACGCGTGCACCCCGGCGACATGCTGGCCGCGCTGCCCGAACTGCCCTTGCTGCACGACGTGGCGCAGCGGGTCGGCGCCGGGCCCAAGGACCCGGCGGGACGCATCGCGTCGGCCGTCGAGCTGGCGTTGGAATCGCTCTACCTCACCCGTCAGCTGTCCAAGGACAGCGACGACGACCGGACGGTGTACGGATGAGCGCCTACCGGTACGGCCGGTACGTCGACGGGCCCGACCCGCTCGCCCCGCCGACCGACCTGCGCGCGGCCATGGACGAGCTCGGCCGCGAGGTCATGGAGGGCTCCTCACCCGCCTCGGCGCTGCGCGAGCTGCTGCGCCGGGGCCTGCCCGGCACCCGCGGCCTGGACGACCTGACCGCCCGGCTGTGGCAGAAGCGCGCCGCGCTGACCCGGCGTCACCGGCTCGACGGCACGTTGCAGGAGATCCAGCGGCTGCTGGAGGAGGCGTTGGCCGCCGAACGGGCCGCGCTGTTCCCCGACCCGGACGACGAGGCGCGGTTCCGCGAGGCCCGGCTGGACGCGTTGCCGCAGTCGACCGCGGCGGCCGTGAGCGAGCTGGCCGAGTACGACTGGCGCTCCCCACAGGCCCGTGAGTCCTACGAGCAGATCCGCAACCTGCTCGGCCGCGAGCTGATGGACCAGCGTTTCCAGGGCATGAAGCAGGCCATGGAGAACGTCCGGCCCGAGGACGTGCAGCGCATCCAGTCCATGCTGGACGACCTCAACGGCCTGCTCGCCGCGCACGCCGCCGGCGAGGACACGGGCGAGCGGTTCGAGCGGTTCATGCGCGAGCACGGCGAGTTCTTCCCGGAGAACCCGGAGTCGGTCGACGAGCTGATCGACGCGCTGGCCGCCCGGTCCGCCGCCGCCCAGCGCATGATGAACTCGATGTCCGAGGAGCAGCGCCAGGAGCTGTCGTCGTTGTCGCAGCAGGCGTTCGGCAACTCGGGCGTCGGCTCGCAACTGTCCCGGTTGGACGCCCTGCTGCAAGGGCTGCGGCCGGGGGAGGACTGGGACGGCTCGGCGCGGTTCCGCGGCAACAACCCGCTGGGCCTGGGCGAGGGCGCGCAGGCGATGGCGGACCTGGCCGAGCTGGACGCGTTGGCCGAGCAGCTCTCGCAGGGCTACCCCGGCGCGCGGCTGGAGGACATCGACTTGGAGGCGCTGGTCCGGCAGCTCGGCGCGGAGGCGGGCGTCGACGCGCGGCGGCTGGCCGAGCTGGAACGCGAGCTGCGGTCGCAGAACCTGCTGGAACGCGCGCCGGACGGCTCGCTGCGGCTGACGCCGAAGGCGTTGCGGCGGTTGGGCGAGACGGCGTTGCGCGGCGTGCTCGACAGCGCCCGCGAGCAGGGTCAGCGGGACAACTCGTCCGCCGGCGCGGCCGGTGAGCTGATCGGGTCGACCCGGCCGTGGCGGTTCGGGGACACCGAGCCGTGGAACGTGCCGCGGACCGTCACCAACGCCGTGCTGCGGTCTGCGGGCGGCCCGGTCGAGCTCGACGTGGTCGACGTCGAGGTGAGCGAGACCGAGCAGCGGTCACGAGCGGCGGTCGCGCTGTGCGTGGACACGTCCTGGTCGATGGTGCAGGACGGCCGGTGGGTGCCGATGAAGCGCACCGCGCTGGCGTTGCACCACCTGGTGCGGACCAGGTTCCGCACCGACGCGCTGGAGCTGATCACGTTCGGCCGGCACGCCGAGACCGTCGACATCGGCCGGCTCACCGCCCTGGAAGGGGTGTGGGAGCAGGGCACGAACCTGCACCACGCGCTGCTGCTGGCGGGGCGGCACGTCCGCAAGCACCCCGACGCGCAGCCGGTGGTCCTGGTGGTCACCGACGGCGAGCCGACCGCGCACCTGGAGGCGACCGGCGACGCCGAGTTCCAGTACCCGCCGCTGCCGCGGACCATCGGCAAGACCCTGGTCGAGGTCGACAACCTGGCCCGGCTCGGCGCGTCGATCACGGTGTTCCGGCTCGGCGACGACCCGAGGCTGACCAGGTTCGTCGACACGGTGGCCCGGCGGTCCGGCGGCCGGGTCGTCGCACCCGGCGAGGACGGCCTGGGCGCGGCCGTGGTCAGCGACTACCTGCGGTCCCGCAAGCGCCGCTGACGGGAGGGTGGCGCGTCCCCGGCCGGGTCCGCGCCACCCCCGGAGGTCACATCACGTGCGGGAACGCGCCCCAACCGTGTCCGAGCTGCTTCGGTGACGAGAGCGCCAGGCCGTTGTTCGGGTAGTAGTGCAGGTCGCCTGCGGCGTCGACGCCGAGCACGTCGGCGTGCCCGTCACCGCTGAAGTCGGACGCGAAGACCTGCTTGAACGCGCCCCAGCCGTGGCCGATCTGCTTGGGCGTGGAGAGGGCCAGGCCGTTGTTCGGGTAGTAGAGGAGGTCGCCGGCGGCGTTGACGCCGAGCACGTCGGCGTGTCCGTCGCCGCTGAAGTCGGCTGCCATGACGTGGCTGAACGAGCCCCAGCCGTGGCCGATCTGCTTGGGCGTGGAGAGTGCGAGGCCGTTGTTGGGGTAGTAGAGCAGGTCGCCGGCGGCGTTGACGCCGAGCACGTCGGCGTGGCCATCGCCGCTGAAGTCGGCTGCCATGACGTGGGAGAACGAGCCCCAGCCGTGCCCGATCTGCTTCGGTGACGAGAGCGCCAGGCCGTTGTTCGGGTAGTAGAGGAGGTCGCCCGCGGCGCTGACGCCGAGCACGTCCGCGTTCCCGTCGCCGCTGAAGTCCGCGGCCGTGACCTGGGAGAACGAGCCCCAGCCGTGGCCGATCTGCTTGGGCGTGGAGAGTGCGAGGCCGTTGTTGGGGTAGTAGAGCAGGTCGCCTGCGGCGTTGACGCCCAGCACGTCGGAGTGGCCGTCGCCGCTGAAGTCCGACACCCGTTCGAGGTCGGGCTCCTCCTGGCAGTTGCGGCTCGTGACGTCACGCCAGGTCCGCGAGGCCCCGGTGTAGGTGACCCCGTCGAACGTCGCCGCCACGCGCTCCGCGCCGGCGAAGCCCCAGGTGGCGCTGCCGTCGCCGTTCGCGTCGAAGCCCTGCTCGTAGTGCAGGTGCGGGTGGCCGTTGGAGGTGGGGCCGCTCTTGCCGACCCGCCCGATCAGCTGACCCCGGGCGACTCGCGCGCCGACCCCGACCGCGCGCGAGTCGAGGTGGATGTAGGTGGTGAAGTGGCCGCCGCCGTGGTTGATCTGGATCAGGTGGCCGGCGTTGTCGTGGTAGGTGGACTTGTTCACCGTGCCGGCCGCCGGCGCCAGCAGCGCCGCGCCCAGCGTGCCGACCTGGTCCGGCTCGCGCACCATGTCGAGCGCGGGGCTGTGCGCCCAGGTGTCCAGCCGCCACTCCTGCCCGCACGCGAACGGCAACTGGAACGACGGCGCGGCCTGCGCCGGTGACGCGAACACCACCAGCCCGGCCGCGGCGGCCAGGCAAGCGCTCACGGCGGCACGCAGCCGTGCCGTTCTGCCTCGTGACATCCGAGGTCCTCCCCAACGGTCGTCCGGAAACCCCGTCCCGACTGGGACACATCACCGTAGGGAAGCAACCAGGTGCCCGACTATCAGGCGAACGCCCGACAATGCGGCCGGCTCAGTCCTGCCGGTCCTCCTTGACCTCGTCCTTCGTCCCGCGCTCCCGCTCGGTCGAGGCGAGGGCCTTCTCGGTCGTGGCGTCGGGTTCGACCCGGTGCTTGCCGGGCCGCAGCGAGAAGTGGGACTCGTCGCGCATCCGCTCCACCATGTGCGGGTAGTGCAGCTCGAACGCGGGCCGCTCGGACCGGATCCGCGGCAGCTCGGTGAAGTTGTGCCGCGGCGGCGGGCACGTCGTCGCCCATTCGAGGGAGTTGCCGAAGCCCCACGGGTCGTCGCGCTCGGCCGGGTCGCCGAACCGGTAGCTGCGCAGCACGTTCCACACGAACGGCAGCACGGACGCGCCCAGCAGGAATGCCCCGATCGTGGAGATCGTGTTCATCAGGGTGAAGCCGTCGCCGGGCAGGTAGTCGGCGTACCGGCGGGGCATGCCGATGTTGCCGAGCCAGTGCTGGATCAGGAACGTGCCGTGGAAGCCCAGGAACGTGGTCCAGAAGTGCAGCTTGCCCAGCGGCTCGTTGAGCATCCGCCCGGTCATCTTGGGGAACCAGAAGTACAGGCCCGCGTAGGTGGCGAACACGATCGTGCCGAACAGCACGTAGTGGAAGTGGGCCACCACGAAGTACGTGTCGGTGACGTGGAAGTCCAGCGGCGGCGACGCCAGGATGATGCCGGTCAGCCCGCCGAGCAGGAACGTGATGAGGAACCCGATGCTGAACAGCATCGGCGTCTCCAGGGTGATCGACCCCTTCCACATGGTGCCGATCCAGTTGAAGAACTTGATGCCGGTGGGCACCGCGATTAGGAACGTCATCAGCGAGAAGAACGGCAGCAGCACCGCTCCGGTGGCGAACATGTGGTGCGCCCACACCGCCACCGACAGCGCGGCGATGGCGAACGTGGCGAAGACCAGTCCTTTGTAGCCGAACAGCGGTTTGCGGCTGAACACCGGGAAGATCTCCGACACGATGCCGAAGAACGGCAGCGCGACGATGTAGACCTCGGGGTGGCCGAAGAACCAGAACAGGTGCTGCCACAGGATCACGCCGCCGTTGGCGGGGTCGAACACGTGCGCGCCGAGGTGCCGGTCGGCGGCCAGGCCCATCAGCGCGGCGGTGAGGATCGGGAACGCCAGCAGGATCAGGATGCTGGTGACGAAGATGTTCCAGGTGAAGATCGGCATCCGGAACATGGTCATGCCGGGCGCGCGCAGGCAGCACACCGTCGTGACCATGTTGACCCCGCCGAGGATCGTGCCGAGGCCGGACACCGCCAGCCCCATGATCCACAGGTCCGGCCCGATGCCCGGGCTGTGGATGGCGCTGGTCAACGGCGTGTAGGCGGTCCAGCCGAAGTCCGCCGCCCCGCCGGGGGTGAGGAAACCGGCCATCACGGTCAGCCCGCCGAACAGGAACAACCAGTAGGAGAACGCGTTGAGCCGGGGGAACGCCACGTCCGGCGCGCCGATCTGCAGCGGCAGGATGTAGTTGGCGAAGCCGAACAGGATGGGCGTCGCGTACAGCAGCAGCATGATCGTGCCGTGCATCGTGAACAGCTGGTTGTACTGCTCGTTGGACAGGAACTGGAGCCCCGGCCGGGCCAGCTCGCCGCGGATGAGCAGGGCCATCACGCCACCGACCATGAAGAACATGAACGACGTGACCAGGTAGAGGATCCCGATCTGCTTCGGGTCGGTCGTGCGGAGCAGCCCCAGCAGCACCGAGCCCTTGGACCGTCGTCGGGCCGCACCCGGGTGGGTGATCACCGGTTCCGGCTTGAGCGCGGTCATGCCGCCTCCCTCGTCCTGACGACGTGAGCCAGACCACATCGTCCCCCCGTCCGTCGCACGGGGCAAACGCTCAGCCCTGCTTGGGCACCGTGACCTGCTGTTCTATCGCGCCCGACGCCCGTTCGAGGAAGCGGAGCAACTCGACCGGGAACGGCAGCACCAGGGTCGAGTTCTTCTCCGCCGCCACCTCGACGATGGTCTGCAGCAGCCTGAGCTGCAGCGCGGCTGGCGTGGCGGACATGGCCGCGGCGGCCTCGGACAGCTTCTTCGACGCCTGCAGCTCGCCGTCGGCGGTGATGATGCGCGCCCGCCGCTCCCGCTCCGCCTCGGCCTGCCGCGACATGGACCGCTTCATGCTCTCCGGCAGCGCCACGTCCTTGATCTCGACCCGGTCGATCTCGATGCCCCAGGACACCGCCGGGTTGTCGATCATCAGCTCCAGGCCCTGGTTGAGGCGTTCCCGGTTGGACAGCAGGTCGTCCAGCTCGCTCTTGCCGATGATCGAGCGCAACGACGTCTGCGCGACCTGGAGCATGGCGAACCGGTAGTCCTCGACCGTGACGACGGCGCGCACCGCGTCGACCACCTTGAAGTACACGACGGCGTCCACGCGCACGGTGACGTTGTCGCGGGTGATGCCGTCCTGAGCCGGGATGGGCTGGGTGACGATCTGGAGGTTCACCTTCCGCAGCCGGTCGATGCCCGGCACGACCATGGTCAGCCCCGGCCCGCGCAGCGCCGGTCGCACCCTGCCGAAGCGGAACACCAGGCCCTGCTCGTACTGCTTGACGATGCGCGCGCTGCTCGCGAGGCCGACGGCGAACAGGCCCAGCGCGCCGATGACGATGTCCAGGATCATCGCGACCATCTCCCAGGTCCCCTGGTCAGAGGGTACGCCCGCGTCCCGCGGTGCGGACGCTTCGTGGCCCGTCCGACCGGCGAGTTAGGGTCGTTCACATGCAGACCTGGTCATCCACTCCTGTCCCGCGGGTAGCGGGGGAGCCGCGCCCGTTGCGGCTGTTCGACACCGCCACCGGTGAGGTGCGCCCGACCGCCCCCGGCGCCACCGCCAGGCTGTACGTCTGCGGCATCACCCCGTACGACGCCACGCACCTCGGGCACGCGGCCACCTACCTGGCGTTCGACCTGGTCCACCGGGTGTGGCTGGACAACGGCCACGACGTGCACTACGTGCAGAACGTGACCGACATCGACGACCCGCTGCTGGAGCGGGCCGAGCGCGACCAGGACGACTGGGTGGTCCTGGGCATGCGGGAGACCGCGCTGTTCCGCGAGGACATGGTGAGCCTGCGGGTGCTGCCGCCGCGCGACTACGTGGGCGCGGTCGACGCGATCCCCGAGGTGGTCGAGGTCATCGGGAAGCTGCTGGCCGGCGGCGCGGCGTACCGGGTCGACGACCCCGAGCACCCGGACGTCTACTTCGACCACACGGCGACCGGGCGGTTCGGCTACGAGTCGAACTACGACCTGGAGACGATGGCCAAGTACTTCGCCGAGCGCGGCGGCGACCCGGACCGGCCCGGCAAGCGCCACCCGCTGGACGCGCTGCTGTGGCGCGCCGCCCGGGCGGGCGAGCCGTCGTGGCCGTCGGAGCTGGGCCCCGGCCGCCCCGGCTGGCACATCGAGTGCAGCGCCATCGCGCTCAACCGGCTCGGCACGTCGTTCGACGTGCAGGGCGGCGGGTCGGACCTGATCTTCCCGCACCACGAGTTCTCCGCCGCGCACGCCGAGGCGGCGACCGGCGAGCACCCGTTCGCCCGGCACTACGTGCACGCGGGCATGATCGGGCTGGACGGCGAGAAGATGTCCAAGTCGCGCGGCAACCTGGTCTTCGTGTCCAAGCTGCGGGCGCAGAAGGTCGACCCGAACGCGGTGCGGCTGGCGTTGTTCGCGGGCCACTACCGCACCGACCGGACGTGGAGCGACCGCCTGCTGGCCGAGGCCGAGGCGAGGCTCGCGAAGTGGCGGCTCGCGGCGGCCCTGTCGACGGGGCCGAGCGCGGTCGCCACCGTCGCCCGCCTGCGCGACCACCTCGGCGACGACCTCGACACGCCCAAGGCGCTGGCCGCGCTGGACGCGTGGGCGGCCGAGGCCCTCTCGACCGGCGGCTCGGACCACGCGGGCCCGACCCTGTTCCGCGCCGCGGCCGACTCGCTGCTCGGCGTGGAGCTCTAAAGCCCCGCGGAAGGGGCTTGACCGGACCCGCCCGCACCTCCTGCCGCGCGTAGTGGCGACACGCGAACGGGGCCGTCCCGAAGTGGGGCGGCCCCGCCGGTCACGTCACGCTCAGACGTCGAGCGTCCAGCTGTTGATGTAGCCCGTGTCCAGGTACGCCTGGTCGCGGACGCGCAGCTTCCAGGTGCCCGCGGCGGCCTCGGAGGAGGCGTTCACGGTGAAGGTGCGGTTGATGTTGTCGGTGCCGCCGCCGCTGCGGTTGTGCAGGTTGTACACCGTGCCGTCCGGCGCGACCAGGTCGACGACGAGGTCACCGATGTAGGTGTGCACGATGTCGACCTGCACGCTCGTGGTCGCCGAGGCGTTCGTGGCGCAGGTCAGCGCGATCGGGCTGCTCACGTCGGAGTTGTCGCCGATCGTCACGTCGGTGCCGTTGGTGACCGCGTCGCAGGACCCGCCGGTGGACGTGACCGTCCACGTGAACGTGGTGCTGCCGGTGCGCGACGCCGAGTCGGTCGCCGTCACCGTCACCGAGGACGTGCCGGTGGCCGTCGGCGTGCCGCTGACCAGGCCCGAGGAGCTGATCGACAGGCCGGCCGGCAGGCCGGTGGCCGAGAACGTGTACGGCACGGTGCCGCCGCTCGCGGACAACTGCAGGCTGACCGCCGTGCCGACGACGGTCGACTGGTTGCCCGGGTTGGTCACGGCCGGGCCGCCGGGGGTCGACGTGCCGGTGAACAGCAGCTTGTTCGGCGAGCCGGTGCCCGGGCTGGTGACCTTGTCGGAGGTGGCGGCGGCGACGATCGCCGCGTTCACCGTCGGCGGGGTCGCGGTCGGGTTGTCCGCCAGGTACAGCGCGGCGGCGCCGGCCACGTGCGGCGAGGCCATCGACGTTCCGCTGATCGTGTTCGTGGAGGTGTCGTTGGTCATCCACGCCGAGGTGATGTTCTGGCCGGGCGCGAACAGGTCGGTGCAGGTGCCGTAGTTCGAGAACGAGGCGCGCGCGTCGGTGTTGGTGGACGCGTTCACGCTCAGCGCCTCGGCGACCCGCGCCGGGGAGTAGTTGCACGCGTTGGCGTTGGAGTTGCCCGACGCGACCGCGTAGGTGATGCCCGCGGCGATGGAGTTGCGCACCGCGGTGTCCAGGGCGGTGTCGACGCCGCCGCCGAGCGACATGTTGGCGACCGCGGGCTTGACGGCGTTCTGGGTGACCCAGTTGACGCCGTTCACCACGCCCGCCGTGGTGCCGGAGCCGGCGCAGTTGAGCACCTTGACCGCGATCAGCCGCACGCCCTTGGCGACGCCGTGCGCGGTGCCGCCGACGGTGCCGGCGACGTGGGTGCCGTGGCCGTTGCAGTCGGTGTTGTTCGTGTCGACCGTGTTGGTGCCCCAGGTCGCCCGGCCGCCGAAGTCGGAGTGGGTCGTCCGGATGCCCGTGTCGATGATGTACGCCCGCACGTTGCTCGCGGTCGTGGCGTAGTTGTAGGCGCTGTCCAGCGGCAGGTTGCGCTGGTCGATGCGGTCCAGGCCCCACGACGGCGGGTTCGGCTGGACCGCGTCGATCGAGATCGGCAGGTCGGCCTGCACGAACGCGACCCGCGGGTCGGCGGCCAGGCGCCTGGCCTGCGCCGCGGACATGGTGGCGTGGAAGCCGTTGAGCGCGTGCTGCCAGGCCACGCGGACCTGGCCGCCGTACTTGTCGACCAGCGAGGACGCGGTCGAGGCGGAGGCGGATCTCGGCGACGACGCGTCGTTGAGGGCCACGATGTAGGAGCCGGGGACGGCGTCGGCGCGCTCGGCGCCGAGCACGTCGCCCTCGGCCGCCGCCACGCCGACGTTCGCGAAGGCCAGCGCGGCGGCCGACACGGCGGCCAGGCCGAGCACGGCCAGTCTTCTGGTGGTTCGGGCGTCTCCCATGGAGGGTTCTCCCTTTGGGCAGGGCTGCGCGGCCGTGCCGGGCGGGTGCGCCGGTCGGCCGTGCGATGCAGGGGATGGGAACGTCCGCGCGAACGGGTGGAGCGACCTGGTCACATGCATGGTCGGGACAAAACCGGTCGCCCGTTAGCGCCGATAGTCGTAACTACGTCGAATCAGGTTCGATCCAGCACGATCACGAGGGTTCGGAGGGCCGGTCGGGTGAACCCGGCGCGCCCAGTCGCTCGTCCCGGTACGTCCGCCAGTGCTTGAGCATGTTCGGCAGCTCGGCGTGGAAGAACTCGAAGAACATGAGGGTCTCGGTGATCCGCCTGCCCGCGGGCGTGTCGGCGCCGAGCGCGCTGATGCCCTCCTTGAGCGGCCCGGTCATCCGGCGGAGCATCTCGTCGCGGCGGAACAGCGCCTCGTACCAGAGGTCGTCGAGCACGCGGTAGATGTCGCGGCGCGTGCCCGTCTCCCGCTCCCGGCTCACCAGGCCGACCTGGGTGAGGTACCGGACCGCGCCGGAGATGGCGGCGGGGGAGACGCGCAGCAGGTCGGCCAGCTCGGCGGAGGTCATCTCGCCGGAGTCGGCGGCGAGCAGCGCGACGAACACCCTGGCGGGCATCCTCGCCATGCCGGACTCGGTGAACACCGAGGAGAAGCGCTCGATGAAGCGCAGCACGGCCTGGTCGTCCCGCTCGTCCACCTGTGTCACCGCCGGATCATCCCTTCGAGGTCCGCTGACCGGGTGGCAGTTTATACGCTTCCTTAACTTCACGACTTTGTGAAATGACTGTAACTTACCGTCCATGACTGCTGCCATATCCGTGTCGGGCCTGGTCAAGACCTTCGGCCCGACGCGTGCGCTCGACGGTCTCGACCTGACCGTCCGCGAGGGGGAGGTGCACGGCTTCCTCGGCCCCAACGGGTCGGGCAAGTCAACCACCATCCGCGTCCTGCTGGGCCTGCTGCGCGCCGACGCGGGCTCCGCGTCGCTGCTGGGCGGCGACCCGTGGCGCGACACGGCCGAGCTGCACCGCAGGCTCGCCTACGTGCCCGGCGACGTGAGCCTGTGGCCGAACCTGACCGGCGGCGAGGTGATCGACCTGCTGGGCAGGCTGCGCGGCGGGCTGAACGAGAAGCGCCGCGCCGAGCTGCTGGAGCGCTTCGAGCTGGACCCGCGCAAGAAGGGCCGCGCCTACTCCAAGGGCAACCGGCAGAAGGTGGCCCTGGTCGCGGCGCTGGCCTCGGACGTGGAGCTGCTGATCCTGGACGAGCCGACCTCCGGGCTCGACCCGCTGATGGAGGCCGTGTTCCAGGAGGCGGTGAACGAGCTGCGCGGCGAGCGGACCGTGCTGCTGTCCAGCCACATCCTGGCCGAGGTCGAGGCGCTGTGCGACCGGGTCAGCATCATCCGCAACGGCCGCACCGTCGAGACCGGCACGTTGGCCGACCTGCGCCACCTCACCCGCACCAGCGTCTCCGCCGAGCTGGTCGGCGAGCCGTCCGGGCTGGCCGGGCTGACCGGCGTGCACGACCTGGTGGTCGAGGGGAACCGGGTGCGGTTCGAGGTCGACACCGACCACCTGGACGCGGCGCTGCGCGCGTTGGTCGCCAGCGGGGTCCGCACGCTGACCAGCCAGCCGCCCACGCTGGAGGAGCTGTTCCTGCGCCACTACGAGGACGAGCTGCCCGCCGGGCAGGCCGAAGGGGCGATGTCGTCGTGACCGGCCTCGGCTCGCTGGTGCGCCTGGCGCTGCGCCGCGACCGGCTGCTGCTGGCCGTCTGGACCCTCGGCCTGGTCGGCATCACGCTGTCGACCGCGTCGACCGTGGGCGAGCTGTACGGCTCGCCCGAGTCGCGGCAGCAGCTGGGCGCGACGGCGGGCAGCAACCCGGCGTTCCTGGCCATGCTGGGCCCGCTCTACGACGCGTCGACGACCGGCGGCGTGCTGGCCTGGCGGTGGGGCGTGTTCGGCGCGCTGCTCGTCGGCCTGATGTGCCTGTTCCTGGTCACCCGGCACACCAGGGCGGAGGAGGAGTCGGGCCGGCTGGAGCTGATCGGCTCGGCCGTCGTCTCCCGGCACGCGCCGCTGGCCGCCGCCGTGGTGGTGGCGCTGCTGGCGAGCACCGTGATCGGCCTGCTCGTCGCGCTCGGCCTGACCGGTCTCGGCGAGTCGGCGTCCGGGTCGTTCGCGCTCGGCCTCGCGTTCGCGTCCGTCGGCTGGGTGTTCACCGGCGTCGGCGCGGTCAGCGCGCAGCTGTCCGAGAGCGCGCGCACGGCCAACTCGATCTCCGGCGCCGTGCTCGGTGCCGCCTACCTGCTGCGGGCCGTCGGCGACGCGGCGGGCGACGAGGGGCCGACGTGGCTGACCTGGCTGTCGCCGCTGGGGTGGCTGGAGCTGACGAGGGCGTTCGCGGGCGACCGGTACTGGGTGCTGCTGCTGCCGGTGGCGTTGTTCGCGGTGCTGATCGCGGTCGCGTCGACGTTGGTGACCAAGCGCGACCTCGGCGGCGGCCTGCTGCCCACCCGGCTCGGCCCGGCCCGCGCGCCCGGCTCGCTGGGCAGCGCGTTCGGCCTGGCCTGGCGGTTGCAGCGGGGCATGCTGATCGGCTGGACGCTGAGCCTGTTCGTGCTCGGCGCCGTCTACGGGTCGGTCGCGCGCGGCGTCGAGCAGATGCTGGAGGCCAACCCGGCGTTGCAGAAGATCATCGCGCAGCTGGGCGGCGCCGGCGCGATCGTCGACGTCTACCTGGCGTCGATCATCGGCATCATCGCCCTGTTCAGCGCGATCTACGTGGTGCAGTCGACGTTGCGGCTGCGCACCGAGGAGACCGAGTTCCGGGCCGAGCCGGTGCTGGCCACGCCGGTCAGCCGGTTCGCGTGGGTCGGCGGCCACCTGCTGTTCGCGACCGTCGGCACGGCCGTCGTGCTGGCCGCCGCGGGCCTGGGCGCGGGGCTGGTGCACGGCGCGCGCGTCGGGGACGTCGGCGGCCAGGTCGTGCGGTTGGTCGGCGCGGCGTTGACGCACGTCCCGGCGGTCTGGGTGGTCGCGGGCCTCGCGCTGGCGCTGTTCGCGCTGGCGCCGAAGCTGGCGTCGGCGAGCTGGGCGGTGATCGTGGTGTTCCTGGTGCTCGGCCAGCTCGGGCCGCTGCTCCAGCTCGACCAGTGGGCCATGGACCTCTCGCCGTTCACGCACATCCCCAAGGTTCCGGGCGCGGACGTGACCGCGACGCCGCTGCTGTGGTTGACGCTGGTCGCGGCGGCGCTGGTGGCGGTCGGCTTTGTCGGGTTCCGGCGGCGGGACGTCGGCTGAGGATCTGAAAGGACTCTTTCGAAAGAACTCTTTCAGGTATACCGTCGGGGCCATGGATCTCCCAGGGCCCCGACGGGTCACCGATGCCGACGCGCTGAAGGCGATGGCGCACCCGCTGCGCGTGTCGCTGCTGAACCACCTGCTGGCGGTCGGTCCCCGCACGGCGAGCGAGTGCGCCGAGGCGGTCGGGTCGACCGCCTCCAACTGCAGCTGGCACCTGCGGCAGCTGGCGAAGTCCGGTTTCGTCGAACGGGTCGAGGCGGGCGACGGGCGGGAACGGCCGTGGCGGGCCACCTCGGTCGGCTACGACGTCGGCGCGTTCGACGACGACCCGGAGGTGCGCACCCAGCAGGACGCGCTGATCGCGTTGGGCCTCAACGAGGACAACCGGCTGGTCCAGCGCTTCCTGGACCGGCAGCACGAGCTGCCGCGCGAGTGGCTGGAAGCCTCCGCGATGCACGGCTACACGGTCAACGTGACCGCCGAGGAGCTCTCCGGCCTGGTCGGCATGATCGACGACATCCTGCGGCCGTACCTGGTGCCGGTGCGCCGGGACGTGCCCGAGGGGGCGCTGCCCGCGCACGTCGGGATCCGGGCGTTCCCGCGGTGAACGGGCCGCTGGGTGTGCCCGCGTTCCGCCGGCTGTGGGTCGCCGGGTTCGTCTCCGAGATCGGCGACTGGGTGCTGCTGGTCGCGCTCCCGGTCTACGTGTACCAGCGCACCGGCTCGGCGGCGGCGACCGCGACGACGTTCGTGGTGGCGCTGCTGCCGAGCCTGGCGCTGTCGCCGCTGGCCGGCGTGCTGGCCGACCGGTGGGACCGGCGGAAGCTGATGCTGCTGGTGAGCCTCGCGCAGGCGGTCGCCCTGCTGCCGCTGCTGACCGGCGACCTGGTGCTGGTGAACGTGGTCACGGCGGTGCAGGCCGCGTTGGCGGCGTTGTTCGAACCGGCCAAGAACGCGTTGCTGCCGACGCTGGTGCCGCGGGACCAGGTGCCGGCGGCCAACGGGCTGGTGGGCCTGAACGCCAACCTGGCGCGGCTGGTCGGCGCCTCGCTCGGCGGCCTGCTCCTGGGGTACACCGGGCTGGCGGGCGTGGTGCTGGCGGACGTGGCGTCGTTCCTGCTCGCGGCGGCCCTGCTGGCGACCCTCGGCACGGAGGACCCCGTCCGTGCGGCGGGGAAACCCGCGTGGCGGGCCTGGCTGGACGGCCTGCGGGAGATCCGCGGCCCGTTGCGGCCGATGGTCGCCGTGGTCGTGTTGATGGCGACCGGCCAGGGCCTGTTCGTGGTGCTGTTCGTGGTGTTCGTGACCGAACGGCTCGGCGGCGGGGCGGCCGAGGTGGGGTTGCTGCGCGGCGTGCAGGCGGTGGGCGGGTTGCTCGGCGGCCTGCTGGTCGGCGCGCTGGCCCGCCGGCTCGAGCCCGGCAGGCTCCTGGGCGTGTCGCTGGTCGGCTTCGCCGCGGTCGCCGCGCTCGGCTGGAACGGGCCGCACGTGACCACCGCGCTGGTGTTCTACCTGGCCGCGTTCGTGGTGGTGGGCGTGCCGGGCGTGATCGCGGGCGCCGGGATGATGTCGGTGCTCCAGTTGCACGCCTCCGACGAGGTGCGCGGCCGGGTGATGGCGACGTTCGTCAGCCTCTACGACGGCGGTCAGGCGCTCGGCATGGTGCTCGCCGGCGCCCTCACGCCCGTGCTCGGCCTGTCCGCGCTGCTCAACGGCCAGGCCGCGCTCTACCTGGCGGCCGGCGTGCTGGCGCTGCTCACCCTCGGCACCCGGGTTCCGGCCAGGGGCGTGACCGGCGGCTGAGCAGCAGGACGGGCGGGACGGCCAGCACCAGCCCGGCGGGCACGAGGAACGCGCTCACCGGGTCGAGGGCGTACAGCGGCACGAACGCCACCGGCGACACCGCGCCACCCAGGAACCGCAACGACTGCACCACCGACACCGACCCGCCCCGGTTCGCCTCGTCCGAGGACAGCACCAGCGCGTTCAGCCCGACGACCACCGCCTGGCTGAACGCGCCCGCCGCCGCCCACGACAGCCCGACCGCGACCACCGACGGCAGCACGCCGACGCCGACCAGCAGCACCCCGCCGACCGCCGCGCCGACCACCGCCCACCGCCGCGCGCCGAACCGGTCGATCGACCACCCCGTCAGCCGTGCGGTGAAGATCCCGACCAGCCCGAACCCGGTCAGCACCAGCCCTCGTTGCCCCGCGCTCAACCCGAACGAGTCACCCAACCGCAGTGCCACCAGGAACGACAGCCCGCCCAGGCAACCCCAGGCCACGAACCCGACCGCGGCCGGCCGCAACGTCCGGGCCCGCCAGGCGCTGCGCAGCCGGGGACGTGCGGCGTCGCGCGGCAGGTCGGCGGGCAACCCGACCACCGCCAACGCGCCCGCCACCACCGCCGCGCCGACGAACGCCCACCGCCACGACGCCTCGGCCGCGAGCCCGCCCAGCAACGGCGCGGAGGTCTGCCCGGCGGCCTGCGTGGACGCGAACACGCCCAGCGCCCGCCCCAACCGGGCCTTCGGCGTCACCGCCGCGATCGCCGCCAGCAGCAGGGGAGTGGTGAACGCGTTGGCCGCACCCTGCACGGCCCGCCCGCCCATCAACACGGGGAACGACCACGACACCGCGCACAACGCGGAGGCCAGCACGTAGACGGCGTACGCGACGCGGACGGTCCGTCGTGCGCCCCACCGTTCACCCAACGTGCCGGAGACCAGCATGAGCAGCGCGAACGGCACGAGGTACCCGGTCAGCGTGGCCGCCGCCGCACCGGCGGAGATGCCGAAGTCCCCGCCGACCTCGGGCAGCACGGACGTGGTCATCGCGCCACCGAAGGGCCCGAGGAACCCACCGGCGTACAACGCCGCCACCCGGACCCGGGACTTGTCCACAGGAGCCGGTTTCACCGGCGACATCGTCGGTCCTGCGCGGCAGGGTAAAAGCAGGGGTCCCCTCGGCGAGTACCTCCGCGAAGCCGCGCGGTTCGGCAGGTCCGGGTCGTCGGGTCGGGCGGAGTCACATCCCGGTCGGCCCGCGGCCCGGCCCGCGGCCACGCCGCCGCAGGTACCGCTCGAACTCGGCCGCGATCGCGTCACCGCTCGCCTCGGTGATCTGGAGCTCCGCGTCCCCGCGCTCCTCCAACGCCCGCACGTAGTTGCGCACGTCCTCGTCCTCGTCGGCCATCTCGCTGACCGTGCGCTCCCACTCCTCGGCCTGCTCGGGCAGCGCGCCGAGCGGCACCTCGACGTCCAGCACCTCCTCGACCCGGTGCAGCAGCGCCAGCGTCGCTTTCGGCGAGGGCGGCTGGGACACGTAGTGCGGCACGGCCGCCCAGAACGAGATCGCGGGCACGCCCGCCTGCACGCACAGGTCCTGGAACACGCCGACGATCCCGGTCGGCCCCTCGTACCGCGACCGCTCCAGCCCGTACTTCGCCGCCGCCGCCTCGTCGTACGCCGTCCCCGTCACGGGCACCGGCCGGGTGTGCGGGGTGTCCATCAGCAGCGCACCCAGCGTGACCACGGTGGTCACGCCCAGGTCCTCGATGTGGCCGAGCAGCTCGGCGGCGAACTTCCGCCACCGCATGTTCGGTTCGATCCCGTGCACGAGCACCACGTCGGTGGACGACCCGGGCGGGCGGCAGACCGACAGGCGGGTCGTCGGGAATTCAACCCGTCGGGTGACACCGTCCACCAGTCGGACGGTGGGTCGGGTCACCTGGAAGTCGTAGTAGTCGTCCGGATCGATCTCCGCCAACGGCGTCGCGTCCCACGTGAGTTGCAGGTGTTCGATCGCCGTGCTGGCGGCGTCGCCAGCATCGTTCCACCCCTCGAACGCCGCCACCATGATCGGGTTGGTGAGCGGTTTGCTGGGGTCGAAGGGGGTCTGGGCGGCCTGGTCCGGATCGGTCACGCGGCCAGACTACGACCCCTGCCGCACACCCGACGCCGTAGGCTTGGCGCATGTCGGTTCGTGTCCCGCCGCCTTCCCCGGGCGCGCCCGCCGACCGCGTCCACCTCACGGCGGGCGTCACGGGCCCCGAGCCCCGGCCCGCCTGTCCGAACCACGATGATTTCGCAGGTCACGAGGGTGCGACGAGATCGTGGACGTGATCACGTCCGAGGTCGCGCGCCAAGCCCGCCGCGGCCACCACGAAGCCGGCGCGGACGTCGTGAAGACCAACACCTTCGGGGCCGATCCCGTCGAGCGGGACGTCACGGAGAAGATCGTCGGATTGTCACGTCGGGGTGCCGAACTCGCACGTGAGGCCGTGCCGGGCACGGCGGCGGGTTCGTCCTCGACCCGGCCGGACCGGGCGCCGACCCTCCCACCCTCGGTCACGCTCCGTGCGTAACAGTCCGGGATACTTGCGTCGAACAGGTGAAGGACACGACCACGCGTGATCAACGAAGGACGTACATGACGGTCGAGGCTGTGCTGTGGGACATGGACGGCACGCTGCTGGACTCCGAGAAGCTGTGGGACATCCCGCTCTACGAGTTCGTCGAGAAGCTGGGCGGCACGCTGTCGCTCGCGACCAGGCAGGCGATGGTCGGGTCGAGCGTGCCCCGGACGATGTCGATGCTGTTCGCGGAAGTGGGCGTCGAGCGGCCGTCCGAGGAGGACGTCGCCGACGGCGCGGCGTGGATCATGCGGCGCACCGAGGAGGTGTTCCGCGCCGGGCTGCCCTGGCGGCCGGGCGCGCGTGAGGCGTTGCGCGCGGTCCGCGACTCGGGCGTGCCGATGGCGCTGGTGACGTCGACCGAGCGGCAGTTGACCGAGGTCGCGCTGGACACCATCGGGCGCGACCTGTTCGACGTCACGGTGTGCGGCGACGAGGTGGACCGCCGCAACAAGCCGCTGCCCGAGCCGTACCTGAAGGCCGCCCGGCTGCTCGGCGTCGACCCGACCCGGTGCGTCGCGATCGAGGACTCGCCGACCGGCGTCGCCTCCGCCGTGGCCGCCGGCTGCACGGTCCTGGTCGTGCCGTGCGACGTGCCGGTCGAGCCGGGCGAGCGCCGCGTGTTCCGGGAGTCCCTGGTGGGGGTGGACCTGGAGGCGCTCGCCCGGCTGCTGGACGGCTGAGACCGACCAGCCTGCTAGACGGCCGACCTGGCCCGTCTCGTGGCCGGGTCGACCAGCAGGCCGAACACGACGCCGAGGCCGAGCCACAGCGTGGCCGTCTCGGCGAGGGAGGCCAGCCGGAACTCCCACAGCACGCTGCCCGGCAGGTCGGACGGCACGGCGTCCGGCGTCGCCGGGAACGCGACCAGCAGCACGACCACCGCCGCCACCACGGCCGAGGCCACGGCGGTGGCCCGGACCGGCGTGCCGAGGCGGCCCAGCCGGGAAGCCAGGTAGCTCGCACCGACCGCGACCAGCAGCCCGGCCGCGATCAGCCCCAGGTAGAGCACCGTGCGGTACTCGACCGTGTCCGGGTCGCCCACCGCCGGCGGGTTGGCCGGGTACTTCACCGCGGGCAGCAGCGCCGCCGCCCCGAACGCCGCCGCCGACAGCGCCACCGCCCGGACGAACGGCGCCTTCGAGGCGAACCAGCGCCGCGACCCCGCGTAGGCGGTGGCGAACAGCGCGCCGACGGCGACGCCCACCACGACCGCGGCGAGCACACCGCCGACCACCTGCGTGCCGCGGCTGAACAGCTCGCCGTGCCCGTGACCCGCGTCGGGCGCCGCGGGCCGGGCCTGCTCGACGGCCAGCGCCGCCCGGATCGGCGCCTCGACCACCAGCACGCCGACCAGGCCCGCGAGCAGCCCGGCCACCGCGCCCGCGCCGAGACCGCGCAGCAACAGGCCCTTGTAGGTGTTCGTCGACATGGCGCCCGCGCCTAGTGGCACGGGACGCCGAGCGCGTGGCGCCCGTCGTGGAAGAACTCGTGCACGGTCTCGGCGGCGTGGCCGAGCGCGATGCCGTTCTCCTGCAGGACCAGCCAGGTCACGGTCAACGCGACCAGCGCGACGGCGTAGGCCCACTTGGGGACGGGAGTGGAAAGGGGGTGCGCGGGGCTCGTCATGACGGCCTCCTCCATACCTCGTGGAAGGTCAACAACAACTCGTGCCGCAGCCGGTCTCCTGACTCCCGGATCGACGCCGTCCCCGCGTCTTCCCAGCCGCTGAGCGCGGCCAGTGACGTTCTCGGCGGGTTGGCTCCCCGGTCACAGTGGCGAGGACCGCGCCGGATTCACACCGGCTTCCCGTCCACTGCGGCGCTGCGACCGTAGAGGTGGATCGAGGGCCGGCACAACCGACCAGACGAGTTGTCGTCGCTCACCTCCGACGAGCCGGCAACGGGCAGTCACCGCACGTGCCGCCGCCGTCGAGCCGGTAGTACAGGCAGCAGCTGCGCCGCCGGAACGCGATCTCGCCGGGGAACGGGATGAACTCGCCGGTGTCCTTGAGCGGTGGGTCGGCGAACAGCTCGGCGGCCAGCGCGTCGCAGTCGACGCCGCTGCGGCTGATCGTGCGCAGCGCGCCCGCCATAGACGACCCCGCGTTGCCCCACAGCAGGCCGCGGGCCACCGGCGTGACCGCGTGCACCGCCTCGACCACCGGCTCCAGCGACTCGGCGATGCCGACGCCGGTGACGGGGTCCTTGAGCCGGACCTGGAGCCCTTCGGGGGTGTAGCGCCACCACAGGTTGGCCGGGCGGATGTCGGGCACGTCGCCGCCGACCGCGCGTGCGGCGACGACCGGGCTCAGCAGCCGCGCGGTGTAGCCGAGGAAGAACAACGACGCGGCGACCCGCCGTTCCCCGGTGCGGTACCGGGCGGAGATCCGGTCGAGGGCGTCGGGCAGGGCGGGGCCGTGCGACAGGGCCGCGCCGTCGTGCCAGCTGTCGTCGGGCCGGCCGACGTCCAGGGCGAAGAACGGGCTGAGGCCGCGGATCTGCCGCAGGGTGGCCAGGACTCGGGCGAACTCGGACACGTGACCTAGTCTGCCGCCGTGGACGCACTGGGGTTGGGACTGGCCCTCGGCCTGGCCGCGAGCATCAGCCCCGGTCCGCTGTTGGTGCTGGTGGTGTCGTCGGCGCTGCGGTCGGGCTGGAGGGCCGGCGCCCTGACCGCCTGCGCGCCGCTGCTGTCGGACGCCGCCGTGGTCGCCGTGACCCTGCTCCTGCTGGACCGCCTGCCGGAGCGGGCGCTGGGCGTGCTCGGCGTCGTCGGCGCGGTGTTCGTCGTGTGGACCGGCGTGCAGACCGTCCGCGACGCCCGCTCGGCCTCACTGACCGCCCAGCCCTCGCCCGACCAACCTCCGCCGGATGCCGCGGCCCTGCGCCGAGCGGTGCTGGTGAACCTGCTCAGCCCGCACCCGTGGATCGCGTGGGCGACCGCGCTCGGCCCGCTCACCATCACCACTTGGCGCACGTCAGCGATCGCGGGCGTGGCGTTGCTGACCGGGTTCTACCTCACCCTGGTCGGCGGCAAGGTCGTGATCGCCCTGCTCGTCGCACGTGGACGCCGCAGGCTCGGCGACACCGGCTACCGTCGCACGCTCGCCGCCACCGGCGTGCTGCTCGTGCTCGCGGGCGTGGCGATGGGAGTCGAGTTCGCGACCCTCTGACGGAGAATTCGGCTGACGCGGCCCCCGGCCGGCGGCTATGCATGTCGCCGTGCCCATGACCGACGAAACGTTCCTCGACCACGTCGCCGACCGGCTCGCGGCCCTGCCCGCCGTGCACGCCGTCACCCTCGGCGGATCGCGTGCCCAAGGCACCGGCACCCCGGACAGCGACTGGGACCTCGCCGTCTACTACCGGGGCGCCTTCGACCCCGCCGACCTGCGCGCGGTCGGGTGGGAGGGGCAGGTCTCGGAGATCGGCGAGTGGGGCGGCGGCGTCTTCAACGGCGGAGCCTGGCTCACCGTGGACGGCCGGCGCGTCGACGTCCACTACCGCGACCTCGACGTGGTCGAGCGCGAACTCGCCGAGGCCGAGCAGGGCCGCTTCCACTGGGAGCCGCTGCTGTTCCACCTCGCCGGCATCCCCAGCTACCTGGTCGTCGGCGAGCTCGCGCGGCACCGGGTGCTGCGCGGCGACCTGCCCCGCCCGACCTACCCGGAGGCGCTGCGCGCGGCGGCGCCCGCGGTCTGGCGCGAGAAGGCGGCCTTGACGCTGGACTACGCCCTCTCCGCGCACGCGCCGAGCGGCCGGCTGGCCGAGGTCGCGGCCACGCTGGTCACCGCCGCGCTCCAGACCGCGCACGCCGTGCTCGCCGCACGCGGTCAGTGGACGACGAACGAGAAGCGGCTGTTGCAGGAGGCCGGACTGCGCGGTGTCGACGAGATCGTCGCGGGACTGCGGCCGGAACCCGAGGCGTTGACCCGGGCGATCACCGAGGCGCGCGAGCTGTTCCGGGCCGCCACCTGACCTGGCCGCCGCCTGACCTACGGCAGGTAGAACGTCATCAGGTCGCCGCGCACCGGCGGGAACAGGGCGTGCATCAGCTCGGCGTTCGGGCCCGGGTACACGTCCGGCTCCCGCGCGGTCAGGCCGCGCAGACCGTGCGGGCCGAACAGCAGCGACGCCAGCAGGTCCGGCGCCACGCCGCCGCCACCCGCCGCGCCCGGCGCCTGCATCCGCCCGCCGGCCACCACGGGACCGACCTCGCCCGCCTTGAACGGCAGCCGCACGTGCGACCCGTAGAACGAGACCACCGCCTTGCCCTCCCGGTCGCCGAGCCCGGCCTCCCGCAACCGCCGCCCGAACACCGGCCGCAGGTGCTCCAGCACCGCCACCGGGTCGCCGATCCGCACGTAGTACGAGGCCGCGTCCGGCTCCGCGAGCCCGAGGAACGGCTCCAGCGCCTCACCCGCCACCGACCCCGGCCGCTCGGTCACCTCCTCGGCACCGGTCAACGCGAGCAGCGCGTGCGCCGCCGCCTCGTCGACGGCCGCCACCTCGCACAGCCGCGCGCCTTCGTCCGGCGGGGTGGTGCGACCCGTGGCGACCGGCACGCCGTCCCGCTCCACCAGCCACTGCGTGCTGCCGTCGCGGGCCACCAACCACCGCCACAGGCCGGGGGAGTGCGGCATCCGCAGGTCGGCCCGCGCCTGCTCGGCGTCCTGGAGCCGGGCCATCGCCGGGATGTCCTCGGCACCCGCTTCGCGCAACGCGTGCCCACCGCCGTCGGGACGGCCCGTCACCGGCCGGGTGGCCGAGATCGGGATCGCGTACGTGTAGCCGAACCGGCGGTAGAAGTACGGGATGCCGAGCATCACGTTCACCAGCTGGCCGCGCGCGGCGGACCGCTCGTGCGCCCACCCCATCAGCGCGCGCACCAGCCCGCGGCCCTCGTAGGCGCGGTCGGTGGCGACCAGCTCGACCTGGCCCGCCGGGATCTCCAGCCCGTCGAGCACCAGCGTCTCGTCCAGCAGGGTCGCGGTGGACACGACCTTGTCGCCGTCCACGACGACCGCGCACGCCTCCCAGCCCGCGTCCGGGTCCTGGACCACCAGGCGGTGGTCGACGGCGTCGGCCGGTTCGCCGCGGTCGACGAGCAGCGCGCCGATCTGCTCGAGGTCTTCGGGGCGCGCGGTCCGCAGCACCAGCCCATCGGTCATCGGTGCAGTGTGTGGGGTGTGTCGGAAATCGCGCCATCGGTTTTTCGGTGGCGGTCGCGCCCCGGCCGACGCAGAATCCGCGCCATGCCGTGGCTGCCCGCTGACTTCGCCCACCCGACGCACGTCCCGCTCGACGCCGAACACCACTTGCGGCCCATCCGCGAGTCCGATGTGGACGTCGACTACCCCGCCGTGATGGGCTCCCAGGAGCGGTTGTGGTCGCGGTACGGCGAGAAGTGGGGCTGGCCGCCCGCCGACATGACCTACGAGCACGACCGCGTCGACCTCGCCCGGCACGAACGGGAGCAGGACGCGCACGAGTCGTTCAACTACGCCCTCTTCAACGCCGACGAGACCGAGCTGTACGGCTGCGTCTACATCGACCCGGTCGAGGACCCCGGGCGCAGCGCCGACGCGCGGATCTCGTGGTGGGTGGTGGACGACCGCGTGGGCACCGACCTGGAGCGCGCGCTGGACGCGTTCGTGCCGAAGTGGATCGCGCAGGTGTGGCCCTTCACCGACCCGCACTACGGGATCTAGCGCCCGCGCCCGCCGGACCGGGGTCCTGGGTGCCTGCGACCGTTCGGGGGATGGGAGGATCAGACCCCGTGAAGACCTTCGACGAGCTGTTCGCCGAGCTGAGCGAACGCGCACGCACCCGCCCTGAGGGCTCCGCCACCGCCGCGGCTCTGGAGGCCGGGGTGCATGCGCAGGGCAAGAAGGTGCTGGAGGAGGCCGGCGAGGTCTGGATCGCCGCGGAGCACGAGTCCGACGAGCGCCTGGCCGAAGAGGTCTCCCAGCTGCTGTACCGGGTGCAGGTGCTGATGCTCGGGCGCGGTCTCACCCTCGAAGACGTCTACAAGCACCTGTGATCCTGGAAGTCGCCACCCTCGACGTCCGCCCCGGTCTGGAGGCGGACTTCGAGCAGGCGTTCGACCAGGCTCGCGAGGTCATCGCGCAGTCGCCCGGGTTCGTCTCGGTCGACCTGCGGCGGTCGGTCGAGCACCCGTCCCGGTACCTGCTGCTCGTGCGGTGGGAACGGCTCGAGGACCACACGGTCGGCTTCCGGCAGGGGCCGCTGTACCCGCGGTGGAAGGCGCTGCTGCACCACTTCTACGACCCGTTCCCGACCGTCGAGCACTACCGCGCCCTCTGACGGCGCAGCAGTTCCACCACCTGGTCGTCGGTGGTCTGGTCGAAGTGACCGTAGAACCGGCCGACCGCCCGGAAATCCGTCCGCGGGTGCGGGCAGACCACCAGGTCGGCGTCCGCGCGCAGGGCGCGCACCGAGTCCGCCGCGCCCACCGGCACCGCGAGCACCAGGCGTCGCGGGTCCTGCCCGCGGGCTTCGCGCAGCGCGGCACGGGCCGTGACGCCGGTGGCCAGGCCGTCGTCCACGACCAGCACGTCCCGGCCTTCGAGCCGCACCGGGCCGTCCCGGTACAGCTCCAGCCGCCGCCGGGCCTCCCGTTGTTCGGCCTCGCACGTCTCGGCCAGGTCCTCGCGGGTGAGGCCGAGCATGCGCAGCGCGTCCTCGTCGAAGATCGGCTCGCCGTTCGCGGTGACCGCCCCGATGCCGTACTCGGGGTGGCCGGGCGCGCCGATCTTGCGGGCGACGGCCACGTCCAGCTCACCGCCCAGCGCGGAGGCGACCTCGAACGCCACCGGCACGCCGCCGCGGGCCAGGCCGAGCACCAGGGGATCGGTCCACGACTCGCCGGCCAGCGCCCGGGCGAGCACCCGTCCGGCGTCGAAGCGGTCCGCGAACCTCATGACCCCATGGTGCGCGCGCCGCGTGCCGGTTGCGACCGTGGGCCTAGCGCTCCCGCACGAACAGCGACTGCGCGCCGTGCCCCACGGGGCCGTGCTCGTCGTGCAGGACGCTGCTCGCCACGCCGACGCCCGACGGTCCGATCACCGTGCGCGCGTCCAGGGCGAACCACTCGCCGACCGGCTCGCGGTGCAGGTGCACGGTCAGGTCGGTGTTGATCGCGTACCACGTGCGGATGTCCAGCCGGCTGGACACGCCGCTCGCCGAGTCGGCCACGGTGAACAGGCGTTGCGCCGCGGTCGGCTCCTCGCCGGCCACCACGCGCACCTGCGGCCGCGCCCACACCACCGCGTCACCGGGCGCGAAGATGCCGCCGCTGACCGAACGCCACTCCATCGCGGCCAGGTAGCCGCCCCGCCAGTGCTCCGGGACGGCCATCGGCTCGCACGTCGACGGCGCGACGAGCGGCTCACCCGCGCCGGCCGCCACCGCCGCCGTGTCGCCCGCCACGATCCGCCACGCGTTCGCCCGCAGCACCGGGCGGCCCCCGTGCGCCAGCTCGGCCGACAACAGCTCCACCGAACGCCCCGGCCGCACCACCGAGGCCGTCACGGTCAGCTCCGCGACCGGCACCGGGCCGAGCACCTCGAACGCCACCCGGGACAGCACCGCCTCCGGCCGCGGCGCGCACCGCTCCAACGCCCGCACCAGCAGCGCGGACGGCGGCCCCAGGTGCTGGCTGTCGTTGCCCCACGGACCGGTGGTGTGCCCGGTGGCGGCGAACCGGTCGGAGTCCAGCTGTTCGTAGAACGCGTCCATCAGCACGATCCCCTCAGCACGACCCCCTCGACACGACCCTTCGACGACGAACCGCTCGGCCCGGACACCGCGTGTCAGTCGGCCCGGTCCAGCGCGGTCTCCACCCCGGCGTCCGGCTCCGGCCAGCCCGGGTACGGCGGCGGCGTGCCGTCGAACGCCGGGCACAGCGCCTTGTGGTCGCAGTAGTCGCACAGCCTGCCCGGGTTCGGCCGGAAGTCGCCGGACTTCGCCGCGCGCAGGATGGCGTCCCAGATCGCCTCCAGCGTGCGCTCGAACCGGGTCAGCTCCGCCTCGTCCGGCTGGTAGGCCAACGCCTGCCGGTCGGCCAGGTACATCAGCCGCAGCTGGCGCGGCACCACGCCGCGCAGCCGCCACAGCACCAGCGCGTAGAACTTCATCTGGAACAACGCCTTGGCCTCGCCGACCTCGCGCGGCGCGGCGCCCGTCTTGTAGTCGACCACCCGGATCTCGCCGGTCGGCGCCACGTCCACGCGGTCGATGTACCCGCGCAGCAGCACGCCCGAGGGCAGTTCCCACTCCACCAGCAGCTCACGGGCGTCGGCGTCGAACCGGCGCGGGTCCTCCAGGCCGAAGTAGCCGTCCAGCAGCTCCTCCGCCGACGCCAGCCACCGCTCCTGCTCCGGATCGCCCTCGGCGAACAGCTCGGCGAACTCCGGCCGCTCGGCCCGCACCCGCTCCCACGCCGGGCCGACCAGCGCCCGCGCCGTCTCCGGCAGCCGTTCGTCGGCGGGCAGGCCGAACAGGTCCTCCAGCACCGCGTGCACCACCGTGCCGCGCACCTGCGCCCTGGTCGGCTTCTCGGGCAGCCGGTCGACGGCGCGGAAGCGGTAGAGCAGCGGGCACTGCTTGAAGTCGCCCGCTCGCGAGGGCGACAGCGCTGGCCTGCGAACAGGGCGCTCGGTGATCGTCGGCACTGCCATGGCCCAGAACCATAGGCCAACCCCCCGACAAGATCGGGTCCGAACCGCGCGAGGCGCTACGCGGCGGCGCGCGCGTAGTCCGGCAGGTCGATCTTGTTCGTGATGTCCTTGCCTGCCTTCAGCATCAGGTCGAGCAGGAACTTGGTGCCCAGGAGCCCGTTGCGCGCGCGCAGGGCGAACCGGCTCGCCGGCGCCAGGAACTTCCCCGTCCGGTCACCGCCCTTCTGGCACCGCCGGGCGTAGTCGCGCATCCGGTCCTCATAACGCCGGAACGCCGTCTCGTGGTCGCCGTCCGCCGTGGCCAGCTCGCCCGCGAGCACGTACGCGCCGACGACGGCGGTGCCCGCGCCCATGCCGCCGATGGTGGCGCCGCAGGCCGCGTCACCGACCAGCGCGACCCGCCCCCGTGACCAGGGTCGGACGTCCACCCGGCTGATCGAGTCGAAGTACAGCTCCGTCGTGTGCTCCAAGGTCGCCAGCAACCGGGGCGTCCGCCACCTCACCCCGCGGAACGCGTCGTGGAGCAGCCGGCGCTGCCCGGCCACGTCGTGCCGGTCGTACGCCAGCCGTGGCGACTTGAACACCACGAACGCGCCCGGCCGGTCCGGGCCGCCGCCGGTGGACACGAGCCGTCCCGGCGCGTTGTAGCTCACCGGCTCGGCGGGCGCGTCGAAGTCGGCGGGCAGGTCCCAGCTCGCGACGTAGTAACCGAGGTGGCTGACGAACCGCTCCTCCGGCCCGAAGGCCAGCGCGCGGACCCGGGAGTGGATGCCGTCGGCGCCGATGACCAGGTCGAAAGTGCGCTGATCGCCGGAGGCAAACGTCACGTCGACGCCGTCGGGCGTTTCGGCCAACGCGGCGATCGAGTCGCCGAAGACGTAGTCCGCCCGAGCCCTGCCGTGCTCGTAGAGCACCCGCGAGAGGTCCGAGCGCAGCACCTCGACGTCGCCGCCCGCGAACTCCGCCGGCAGGTGGAGCACGGTGCGGTCGCGCTCGTCCACGAACGTCATCGGGCTGCCGCCGGTCCGGACCTCGCGCAGCCGGTCCAGCACGCCCATCCGCTCCAGCACGGCGAGGTGCGTCTCGCCGCGGAAGTCGACCGCCGCCCCGCCGCCGCGCAGCGCGGGCGCGATCTCCACGACGGTCGGCTCGAAGCCGTAGTGCGCGAGCCAGTAGGCCAGCGCCGGTCCGGCGACGCTCGCGCCGGAGATCAGGACCTGCTTGTCGGCCATGTCCGCCCCTAACTGTGTCCATCGGAAGCAGTTCTATTTGTGTATCGTAGACACAGTTTTTTCGCGACGGCAACACCGGAGGTGGCGATGGACCTGACGGGCAGCCTCGAACTGCTGTGGGGCGACCGCCCCGGCCCTCGCCGCGGCCCCAAGCCCGCGCTCACCCACGAGCTCATCGCCCGCACCGGCATCGCGATCGCCGACGCCGAGGGGCTCGCCGCCGTCTCCATGCAGCGGGTCGCCGCGGACCTCGGCTTCACCAAGATGTCGCTGTACCGCTACGTGCCCGGCAAGTCCGAGCTGGTCGCGCTCATGGCCGACCTGGCGATGGGCACGCCGCCCGCCGACCTCGGCGAGGGCGACCGGTTCGCACGGCTGCGCGCGTGGGCGCTGGGGCTGCTGCCCGGCTTCGTGCGCCACCCGTGGGTCCTGGAGGCCACCACGGGCCCGCGCGTGATCGGCCCGAACGAGCTGGCCTGGATGGAGGCCGCGCTGGCCGTGCTCGACGGCGCGGGCCTGGGCGGCGCCGAGCGGATGGACGTGCTGGCGGTGCTCGCCGGGCACGTCCGCAACATCGCCCAGCAAGCGGCGACGGCGCCGGGCGGCGACGCGGGCACGCAGTTCGGCGCGATCGTGGCCGAGGTGGTGCGCGAGCGCGGCGACCGGTACCCGGCGGTGCGGGCCGCGTTGGCGGAGGCGGCCGGGGGAGGCGAGGACGAGGCCCTGGGCTTCGGCCTCGACCTCATCCTCGACGGCCTGCGCGCCCGGATCGGCGACGCGAGCCCGACGCGGGCCCGACCCGGCGCTGATCCAACACAGTCCTGATACACCCGGCCGCCTAGGCTCGTCCCGTGGCGACGACGAGTGGTTGGCGACGGCAGGTCGGCCGGGACGGCGGGCTGCCGCTGTTCCGCGTGGCCGGCATCCCGGTGCTGCTCGCGCCGTCCTGGTGGCTGGGCTCGGCGGCCATCGTGGTGCTCTACGCGCCGCTGGTCGGCCGCATCGCGCCCGGCACGGGCGGCCTCACCGGCGTGCTGCTCGCCGCCACGTTCGCGGTCTTCCTCGGCCTGTCCGTGCTGGCGCACGAACTCGGCCACAGCCTGGTCGCGCTCCGCCTCGGCCTGCCGGTGCGCCGGCTGCGCCTGTTCCTGCTCGGCGGCGTGTCCGAGGTGATGCGCACCCCGACCCGCCCCGGCCACGAGGGCGCCATCGCCGCCGCGGGCCCGATCGTCTCCATCGTCCTGGCGGGCGCGTTCGCGGTGGCCGCCTCCACCATCCCGCAGCCCGACGCGGTCTGGCTGCTGATCGCCCAGACCGCGTTCGCCAACGCCGCCGTCGCGGTGTTCAACCTGCTGCCCGGCCTGCCGCTGGACGGCGGCCGGATCCTGCGCGCGGGCGTGTGGGCCGTCACCGGCCGGCGTGCGACGGGCACGAAGGCCGCCGTGATCGGCGGCGGCGTGGTGGCCGCGCTGCTCGTCGTCTGGGCGGTCTGGGGCGTGCTCGACGGCGCCGAGGACCGCTGGCTCCGCTTCGGCGTGTGCCTGCTGACCGCGTGGTTCGTGCTGGCCGGCGCGCGCGGCGAGTTCACCGCCGAGCGCCGCAGCACCTGGCCGGACGGCCTCACGCTGGGCGAGCTCGTCCGACCGGTGCTCCAACTGCCCGCCGAGAGCCCGGTGTCGGGCGCGCTCACCGCGTCCGCCGGCCGGGGCGTGGTCCTGGTCCGCGCGGACGGTGTCGCCGCCGGCCTGCTCGACCGCGAGATGGCACGTCGCCTGGCCAGCACCTCGCCGCACGCCCCGGCCGAGCAGGCCGCCGTGCCGATCCGGCCGGAGACCGTGCTGCTGGAGAACGAGACGGGCGCCGAGGTGGTCGAGCGCGTGCACGGCACCGCCGCCTGGGAGTACCTGGTCGTCGACCTCGAAGGACGGCCCGCGGGCGTGCTGCGCCGCGAGGACCTCAAGGCCGCGCTGAACCGCCGCTGACCTGGTCGTCCTCGCCCGGCCCGCCGACCAACCCGGCCTCCTGCGCCAGGATCGCCGCCTGCACCCGCGACCGCAGGTCGAGCTTCGTCAGCACGCGCGACACGTGCGTCTTCACCGTCGTCTCACCGATGTGCAGCTTTCGCCCGATCTGGTGATTCGACAGCCCTTCGCCGAGGCAGTGCAGCACCTCCACCTCGCGGTCGGTCAACGCGTCCAGCGCGGCCGGGCGCGCTCGCGGCGCGGCCGAGGCGAACTCCCGCATCACCCGCCGCGTCACGCTCGGCGCCAGCACGCCGTCACCGGCCGCGACCTGCCGCACCGCGTCCACCAGCGCGGACGCCTCCACCGACTTGAGCAGGAACCCCGCCGCGCCCGCCCGCAGCGCGCCGCGCACGTACTCGTCCAGGTCGAACGTCGTCAGCACGAGCACGTCGCACACGCCGCTGAGCCGCCGGGTCGCCTCGATGCCGTCCACGCCGGGCATCCGGATGTCCATCAGCACCACGTCGGGCTCGAGCCGCTTGGCCAGCCGCACGGCCGTCGCGCCGTCCTCGGCCTCGCCGACCACCTCGATGCCCTCCGCGTCGCCGAGGATCATCACCAGCCCCGCCCGGATCGCCGCGTGGTCGTCGGCCACGACCACCCGGATCACAGCGGGAACTCCGCCCGCACGACCCAGCCGCCTGCCCCGTCGAGACCCGCGGCGAACACCCCGCCGACCAGGTGGGCGCGTTCCGCCATGCTCACCAACCCCGTTCCCGTCCCCGTGCCGCGCGCACCGTCCACCACGTCGTTCCGCACGACCACCACCAACCGCATGACCTGCCGTTCCAGCACCACCGACGTGCGCGCGCCCGGCGCGTGCTTCACCGCGTTGGTCAACGCCTCCTGCACGATCCGGTACGCCGCGACGTCCACGCCCACGGGCAGCTCGCCCAGGTCCGCGCCGCGCAGCTCCACGTCCAGCCCGGCCGCGGCGGCCGACTCGACCAGCGCGCCCACGTCCGCCAGCCGCACCGCCACCGGCTCGTCCGCCGGCTCGTCGGCCCGCAGCACGTCGATCATCGTCCGCATCTCGGCCAACGCGCGCACGCTGTTCTCCCGGACCGACTTCAACACCGTGCGCGCGGTCTCCGGGTCGCCCGAGCGCAGCGACAGCACGGCCTCGGACTGGATCGCGATCGCGGACATGTGCCCGGCCACCACGTCGTGCAGGTCGCGGGCCATCCGGTTGCGCTCGGCGTTCACCGCGGCCCGCCGGTCCAGCTCGGCGATGCGGGCGACCTGCTCGGCGCTCTCCCGGTGCCGCCGCACGTTCGTCGCCCACCACACGGGCACGACGAGCAGCGAGAACAGCAGCAACCCGGTGTAGAACGACTGCCGCCAGTCGCCCGTCGCGGCGGACGTCGCCGTGATGCCGACCGTCGCCGCGGCCACCACGGCGACGAGCACCCGGTGCAGCGCGCGCGGCCCGTGCAGCGTGGCCACGAACAGCACGTCGATGCACACCATCATCACCGGCATGCTCAGGCCGAAGTGCAGGTCCACCGCCGTGGCCGCGCCCGCCACGCCCAGCGCCACCACGGGCGCCCGGTGGCGGAACACCTGACCGGCGCACGCCACCGCGAGGATCGCCACCCGCACCCCGAGCGGCGTCGACCCGCCGCGGTCGCCCGTCACCTGGTCCAGGCCGAGCCGGTGGATCAGCAGCCCCAAGGCGAAGAAGGCCACCGCGGTCAGCACGTCGCGGTGTTTCGGGCGGAGCTCCACCACGTCATCACAGCACAGGGCAAGGCCCGAAGCGTCCTACGAACTGATGACCCGGGATCGGTCGGCCCGCCGACGCGCGCGAGGTCCGCGGGCGGCAGCATTGAGGACGTGGTCGAACCGTTGGTGTTCCTCATCGTGGCGTGCGAGATCGGGTTCTGGGTGGTGCTGGGCGCGGGGCTGCTGGCCCGGTACGTGCTGCGGATGCGCAGACTCGGCGCGGTGCTGCTGGCCTGTACCCCGTTGGTGGACGTGGTGCTGCTCGTGGCGACCGTGTTCGACCTGAGGTCCGGGGGCGAGGCGACGAGCGTGCACGGGCTCGCCGCGATCTACCTGGGGGTGAGCGTGGCGTTCGGGCACAGCATGATGCGGTGGGCCGACCAGCGCGTCGCCCACCGGTTCGCCGGTGGGCCGCCGCCGGTGAAGCCGCCGAAGCACGGCCTGGCGAAGGTGCGCCACGAGTGGCGCGAGTGGGGCAAGTTCGCGGTGGCGTGGGCGATCGCGTGCTCGGTGATGCTGCTTCTCATGTTCGTCGTCGGCACGCCGGAGCGCACGCAGGCGCTGTGGGGGCAGATGGCGACCATGACGCTCATCGGCGCGATCTGGCTGGTGGGCTGGCCCGTGTACCACACGGTCACCGAGCTGGCGAAGGGCCGGTTCACCGAGAAGGTCACCGACAAGGGCGAGTGAACGCGGGTCGGACGGCTGGTAGGCCGCTACGGGCCGTGCGCGGCCTCCGTGCGACCATCGTGCGCTGTTGACGCGCGTTTAAGCAGGAGGTTCGCCGCGGTGAGCACCGCCAGTGGTCCGTTCCAGCCGGGAGACCGGGTGCAGTTGACCGACCCGAAGGGACGGCACTACACGATCGTGCTCGAACCGGGCAAGGAGTACCACACGCACCGCGGCGCGTTGTCGCACGACAAGCTGATCGGGCAGCCCGAGGGGTCCGTGGTCGTCTCGGTGGGCGGCACGTCGTTCCTGGCGCTGCGCCCGCTGCTGCCGGACTACGTGCTGTCCATGCCGCGCGGCGCCCAGGTGATCTACCCCAAGGACGCCGCCCAGATCGTCATGTACGGCGACGTGTTCCCCGGCGCGCGGGTGCTGGAGGCAGGCGCCGGGTCGGGCGCGCTGACCTGCTCGTTGCTGCGCGCGGTCGGCGAGAAGGGCAGCGTGACGTCGTACGAGGTCCGCCAGGACCACGCCGACCACGCGATCCGCAACGTCGAGCAGTTCTTCGGCGAGCGGCCGGGCAACTGGTCGCTGACCGTCGCCGACGTGAACGAGCACGAGGGCGAGGTCGACCGGGTCGTCCTGGACATGCTCGCGCCGTGGGACGTGCTGCCCGCCGTGTCGCGCAGCCTCATCCCGGGCGGCGTGCTGGTGGTGTACGTGGCGACCACGACGCAGCTGTCGAAGGTGACCGAGGCGATCCGGGAGCAGCAGCACTGGACCGAGCCGCACGCGTGGGAGACCCTCGTGCGGCCGTGGCACGTGGTGGGCCTGGCCGTGCGGCCGGAGCACCGGATGATCGGGCACACCGCGTTCCTGCTGACCACCCGCAGGCTGGCCGACGGCGTCACGCCGCCCCGGCCGCAGCGCCGCCCGTCCAAGGGCTGATCGAGCGCCTGACCAGCTGAAACGGCCCCGCACGTGGTGTGCGGGGCCGTTGTCCACCGGTCGTGCGGGTCAGCTCTTCGGGCAGGCGACCCAGCCGTCGTCGGTCTTCTTGAACGGCAGCGTGTCGGTGTCGTCCTTGACGAACTCCTTCATGCTGTCGGGCACGCCGTCGAACTTGACCGAGATGGTGGCCGTGGCCTCCGTGTCGCTCTTCTCCTCGACCTTGTCGACGGTCAGGTTGACCTTGATGCTCTTCGCCGCCTCCTGGGCCGCCTTGATCTGCTCCTGGAACTCCGGGGGCAGGTCCTTCAGCTCCTTCTCGAGCTCGGCGGCGAAGGCGCCCGGGTCGGTGGCCTTCTTGATGTCGTCAATCGATTTCTTGCTCGTGTCGCAGGTCAGCGCGGTGAGCTTGTCGAAGTCGCGGGAGTTGACGGCCGCGACGTAGCTGTCGGCGGCGTCCTTGGCGGTGCCGTTGCTGCCGCCTCCCAGCGTCATGACCAGCGTGACCACGACGCCGATCACGACCAGGGCGCCGACCCCGCCCAAGATCCACGGCAGGGGGCTCTTCTTCGGCGGCGTGCCGTAGGGATCGCCGAAACCACCCGGTTGGCCGTAACCGGGCTGGTTGAACTGGCCGGGTTGGCCGTACGGCTGCTGGCCGGGGCCGGGCTGGCCCTGCTGCGGGTAACCGCCGGGTGGCGTGCCGTAGCCGGGCTGCTGCCCACCCTGTGGGAACCCCTGGGCAGGCGGCGGGTACCCGCCGGGCTGCTGGCCGTATCCCGGCTGCTGGCCGAATTGGCCTGGTTGCTGGCCAAATTGACCCGGCTGCTGACCGTACGGACCCGGCTGCTGCGGCGGGACGGACATCACGTTCTCCTAGAACTTTCCGCTGGTGGCAGTGGACACTGCCCGGACCACTCACGTGGGACTAGTACTGGACGCACGGTAGCGGGTGGGAGGTTCCGGCTGACACCGGTATGGAGCAGTTGACCCCGCCGAGCGGGCGGTTTGTGTCATCACACGACGCCTCCGAACCCGCTGGGTGGCCGCTTTTGTCGGTGATCGCCGGTACCGTTGTCGTACGAACACGGGAGGAGGGTGCCGACATGCAGCACGGTCATCCCGGCAGCCAGCCCGATGAGGGTGGCGAGCTGAACAAGGGCAATAACTCTGGTGAGCTGACAGCGCAGATCAGGTTCCTGGAGGACGAGATCGCGTTGCTGCGCCGCAAGTTGACGGAATCCCCACGACACGTCCGCCTGCTGGAGCAGCGGTTGGCGGAGGCGACGGAGCGCGTCAGCCAACTGACCGAGCGCAACACGAAGCTCATCGACACCCTTCGAGAAGCGCGGAGCCAGCTGCTCGCGCTGCGCGAGGAAGTGGACCGCCTCGCGCAGCCGCCCAGCGGCTACGGCGTGTTCCTGGCCAGGTTCGACGACGGCACGGTGGACGTGTTCACCTCCGGCCGCCGCATGCGGGTCTCGGTATCGCCCGCGGTCGAGACGCCGTCGCTGGTCCTCGGCCAGTCGGTGCGCCTGAACGAGGCGTTGACCGTGGTCGAGGGCGGCGACTTCGAGCGAACCGGCGAGGTCTGCACGCTGCGCGAGGTGTTGGCGTCGGAAACCGCCGACAGCTCGATCGGCCGTGCCCTGGTCGTCGGCCACGCCGACGAGGAGCGGGTCGTCTGGCTCGCCCAGCCGCTGATGGATTCGCCGCTGAAGGCGGGCGACTCCCTGCTGGTCGACTCCAAGGCGGGTTTCGCCTACGAGCGCGTGCCGAAGGCCGAGGTCGAGGACCTGGTGCTGGAGGAGGTGCCCGACGTCCGGTACGAGGACATCGGTGGCCTCTACCGGCAGATCGAGCAGATCCGCGACGCCGTGGAGCTGCCGTTCCTGCACGCCGACCTGTTCCGCGAGTACAAGCTGCGCCCGCCCAAGGGCGTGCTGTTGTACGGCCCTCCCGGCTGCGGCAAGACGCTCATCGCGAAAGCGGTGGCGAACTCCCTGGCCAAGCAGGTCCACGCCGCCAGGGGCGAGGACCACCGCGAAGCCAAGAGCTACTTCCTCAACATCAAGGGCCCCGAGCTGCTCAACAAGTTCGTGGGCGAGACCGAGCGGCACATCCGGCTGATCTTCCAGCGCGCCCGGGAGAAGGCCTCCGAGGGCACGCCGGTGATCGTGTTCTTCGACGAGATGGACTCGATCTTCCGCACCCGCGGCAGCGGCGTGTCGTCCGACGTCGAGACCACGATCGTGCCCCAGCTCCTCAGCGAGATCGACGGCGTCGAGGGCCTGGAGAACGTGATCGTGATCGGCGCCTCCAACCGCGAGGACATGATCGACCCGGCGATCCTGCGGCCGGGCCGGCTCGACGTCAAGATCAAGATCGAGCGTCCGGACGCCGAAGGCGCGAAGGACATCTTCAACAAGTACCTCACGCCCGACCTGCCGATCCACGCCGACGACCTGGCCGAGTTCGGCGGCGACCCGGTGGCCTGCATCGACGGCATGGTGCAGCACACGGTCGAGCGGATGTACGAGGAGTCGGAGGAGAACCGCTTCCTCGAGGTCACCTACGCCAACGGTGACAAGGAGGTCCTGTACTTCCGGGACTTCAACTCGGGCGCGATGATCCAGAACATCGTCGACCGCGCGAAGAAGGCGGCCATCAAGAGCCTGCTGGACACCAAGCAGCCGGGCTTGTCGGTGCGCCACCTGCTGGACGCGATCGTGGACGAGTTCGCCGAGAACGAGGACCTGCCCAACACGACCAACCCGGACGACTGGGCCAGGATCTCGGGCAAGAAGGGCGAGCGGATCGTGTACATCCGCACGCTGGTGACCGGCAAGAACCAGGAGTCGGGTCGGGCCATCGACACGGCCACGAACACCGGTCAGTACCTGTAGGACCGCACTGCCATCCATCAACCCGCCTGGAGAACCCGTCCGGCCACCGCGCCGGGCGGGTTTTCCGCGTTCAGGGCGGGAGCGGACACCCTCACCCACCCGGCGCACCTCGCGCGGCCACCGCTCGCGACCTGGGCGTGAATCGGTTCAGAAGGTCCAGTCTCGTCCTGCGCAGGTCGGACCGGCCGCACGGGAGCCGTTCGGCCGGCGGCAGGTCCCCGGGCCACGACCGGATCGCGGGCCGGCGGAAGACCCGCGCCGAACCGGGCCACAACGGGATCGCGTGGCCGGCGAGCACCTGCCCTCGCCCGGCCCCTCATGGCTTCGACACCACCGGACGACTTGGCCGAGCCGGGCGGGCCACGATCGGGGCCGGTCGTCAGGAGCGGGCGCTGACCAGGCCGGATTCGTAGGCGGCGATGACGAGCTGTGCCCGGTCCCTCGCCTGGAGCTTGTGCAGCAGGCGGCCGATGTGGGTCTTCACCGTGCCGGCCGACAGGTGCAGCTCGGCCATGATCTCGGCGTTGGAGAACCCGCGGGCGATCAGCAGCAGCACCTCCTGCTCACGTTCCGTGATCCCGTCGAGGCGGATCGTGCGGGGCGCGGGCGTGCGGGAGAACTCGGCGACCAGGCGACGGGTCACCGAGGGTGACAGCAGGGCGTCGCCGGCGGCCACCACGCGGATCGCGGCCAGCAGGTCGGCCGGGGGAGTGTCCTTGAGCAGGAACCCGCTCGCACCCGCCCGCAACGCCGAGTACACGTACTCGTCCAGGTCGAACGTGGTCAGGATCAGCACCCGGGCCGCGCTGAACGAGCCGATCTCGCGGGTGGCCGCGATCCCGTCCACCCCCGGCATCCGGACGTCCATGAGCACCACGTCCGGGGACGTCGACCGCACCACCGACACGGCCTCGGCGCCGTCGCCCGCCTCGCCGACCACCCGCAGGTCGTCCGCCGAGTCCACCAGCACCCGGAAGCTGCCGCGCAGCAGCGCCTGGTCGTCCACGACCACCACGTCGATCACGACAGCGGCACCTCGGCGCGCACCGCGAACCCGCCGCCGGCCAGCGGACCGGCCGAGAAGGTCCCGTCGTAGACCGCCACCCGTTCCCGCATCCCGATCAACCCGTGCCCCCCTCCGCCACCGGCCAACACCCGTTCGCCGGGCCCGTCGTCGACCACCCGCACCTCGACCGAAGCGTCCCCCACGACGATCGACACCTCGCAGGCGGCCGGCGCCGCGTGCTTGACCACGTTGGTGACGGACTCCTGCACGATCCGGTACACGGTCAGCCCCAGCCCTTCGGGCAGCGAGCCCGTCACCGACAGCGACACGTCCACCCCGGCGAGGGACGCCCGCGTCACCAGTTCGGGCAAGTCGGCCAGGCCGGGCATGGGCGCCAGTTCGGCCTCCGAGTCCTCCGACCGCAGCACGCCCATCAGCCGCCGCATCTCGACCAGGGTGCCGCGCGAGGCCCTCTCGATGACCTGGAGCGCCTCTTGGGCCTCCTCGGGCCGCGACGGCGCCACGTGGGCCGCGACCCCGGCCTTGACCGTGATCAGGCTCAGGCTGTGCGCGACCACGTCGTGCAGCTCGCGGGCGATGCGCAGGCGTTCCTCGGCGACCGCCTTGGACGACGCCTCGGCGGCCTGGCGGGCCTCGTAGGACCGGCGGATCCGCGTGGCGCGCCCCAACGCCCACGCGGCGCACACCACCAGCGTGAGGAAGATCGACAGCCCGGCGGACTCCGGCCACGCCTCGCCGATGAACACCGCCACCCAGGCCGAGCCGAGCGTGGCCGCCAGCGCGCCCACGGCCACCCGCGACGAGCAGGCCGAAGCCACCAGGTAGATCGCGAACGCGGTGGCGCTGTAGGGCTCCAGCGTGATGTGGGCGATGGTGGCCACGTTCTGCGCCGTGAGCACGATGCCGAGCGTGAGCAGTGGCCGCTTGCGGCGCAGCGCCAGGGGCGCCCCGACCAGGACCGCCACCGGGTAGCCCAGCCACGCCGGCACGTCGGACAGCCGGGCGAAGTCCAGGTACACCATGACCAGCACCACGGCGGCGGCCACGTCCAGCGCGTACAGGTAGGCGGTGGGCAGCATCCGCAGGACTCGCGACATCACGGACGGCACGGTAACCGGCGTGGCCGCCGGTGGCGTCGGACCACGGTCCGACCCCGAATTGAGGACCTCGGTCCGATCCGCCCGCGCCCCCGCCCCGGCAGGCTCCTCCCCATGATCGAAGTACGGCAACTGACCAAGAGCTACCGCGCCACCCGGGCGGTGGACGGCCTCTCGTTCGAGGTGAAACCCGGCTACGTCGCGGGCTTCCTCGGCCCCAACGGCGCGGGCAAGTCCACCACCATGCGGGCGATCCTCGGCCTCGACCGGCCGACCAGCGGCGAGGCGCTCGTCGACGGTCGCCGGTACGCCGGGATCCGCCGGCCCATGCACCACGTCGGCGCGCTGCTCGACGCGGGCGCGGTGCACGGCGGCCGGTCCGCCTACGACCACCTCCGCGTGCTGGCCCGCAGCAACGGCATCAAGGACAGCCGGGCCGTCGCCACCCTGGAGCAGGTCGGCCTGGCGGGTGTGGCGAAGAGGCGCGTGAGCTCGCTGTCGCTCGGCATGAAGCAGCGCCTCGGGGTGGCGGCGGCCCTGCTCGGCGACCCCGGCGTGCTGCTGTTCGACGAGCCGGTGAACGGCCTCGACCCGGAGGGCATCCGCTGGATCAGGCACCTGATGCGCGACCTGGCCCGCGAGGGCCGCACCGTGCTCGTGTCCAGCCACCTGATGAGCGAGATGGCCCTGACCGCCGACCGGGTGATCGTGATCGGCCGCGGCAAGCTGATCCTGGAGGCGTCCATGCAGGACCTCCAGGAGAAGTTCAAGAGGGACGTCCTGGTGCGCACCCCCGCGCCGGACGCCCTGGTGACCGCCCTGTCCGCCGCAGGCGCGAGAACCCGGTCCGACGCCGGCGCCCTGCTCGTCCAGGGCCTGGACGCCCCGGACATCGCCGACCTCGCCGCGCGCGACGGCATCCCCATCCACGAACTGACCCCGCGCAGCGCGTCCCTGGAGGACGCCTACCTCGAGCTGACCGAGGACAGCGTGGAGTACCGCACCCGGGAGACCGCCCGATGACCGACGTGCTGAACTCGGAGTGGCTGAAGCTCCGCTCGGTCCGCTCGACCACCTACGTCCTGACGACCATCGCGGTGTGCCTGCTCGGCGGCGCGCTGGTGTCGTACCTGATGACGGCCGACTGGGACACCTCGCCGCCGGAGCTCCAGCAGAAGTTCGGCGCCGCCGACCCGAGCGTGATGGTGGTCCCGTTCACCCAGTTCTGCCTCGGCGTGCTGGGCGCCCTGGCGGTCACCTCGGAGTACGGCAGCGGGATGATCCGCACCGCCCTCGTCTCCGTGCCGCGGCGCGGGGCCTACCTGCTGGCGAAGACGGTCGTGGTGGCCGGCGCGTCGCTGCTGATCGGCCTGGCGACCGTCCTGCTCGCCTACCAGACCGGAGAACTGATCACCGGCGACCGCCCCGAACCGATCTCGGCGTACAGCTCGTTCACCGACGCCCTGCCGACCCTCCTGGCGAACACCGCGTCGCTGGTCCTGCTGGCCCTGCTCGGCCTGGGCCTGGGCTTCCTGCTCCGCTCCACGGCGGGCGCCCTGGTCTCCCTGTGCGCCCTGCTGTTCGTGCTGCCGTCCCTGACCCTGATCCTGCCGGATCCCTGGAACGAACGCGTGTACTCCGTGATGCTGCCGGTCCTGGCACCCCAACTGGCAGCCGAGTCACCGGACGCACCCCTGTCGCCACTGGGCGCGGGCCTGGTCATGCTCGCCTACCTGGCCCTGGCGCTGGGAGCGGGCGCCCTCGCCCTCCTCCGCCGCGACGCCTGACACGTCGACCACCTTCTGCGGCACCGGTCTCCCGCATCAGCGATGCGGGGGCGTGGGAACCCGCGGCCACCGGGTTCGGAGGCGGACCCGGTGGCATCGGCGGTTCGGCGACACCGACACGGCAGCACCCCACCACGGCGTCCGGCGGCTCGGAAGGCCGCCCGTTACCGTGTCGGACGTGCCCGACTTCGCCCTCGGCCTGGCCGCGCTCGGCCGCCCCGCCTACATCAACCTCGGCCGCGAGCACGCGCTGCCCGAACACCGCGACGTGGACGCCATGCGCGCCCAGTGCCACGCCGTCCTGGACGCCGCCTACGCGGCGGGCGTGCGGCGGGTCGACGCGGCCCGCTCCTACGGCCGCGCGGAGGAGTTCCTGGCCCAGTGGCTGGCCGCACGCGGCCACCAGGACGTGCAGGTGTCGAGCAAGTGGGGCTACGCCTACGTCGCCGACTGGCGGCGGGACGCGGACACGCACGAGGTCAAGGAGCACTCGGTCGAGCGGTTCACCCGGCAGTGGCGGGAGACCGAGGACCTGCTCGGCGCGCACGTCGGCCTCTACGACGTGCACTCGCTGACCTCCGACAGCCCGCTGTTCGGCGACCTCGACCTGCTCCTCGCCCTGGGCGGCCTGCGCGACTCGGGCGTCCGCGTCGGCTTCTCCACCTCCGGCCCGCACCAGGGCGAGACGATCCGCCGCGCGCTGGAGCTCACCGTCGAGGGGCGGCGGCTGTTCGACAGCGTCCAATCCACCTGGAACGTCCTGGAGACCTCGGCGGGACCGGCGCTGGCGTTCGCCAAGGAGTCCGGCGCGGAGGTGTTCGTCAAGGAGGGCCTGGCCAACGGCAGGCTGGCCGTCGACCCGCCGCCCCGCGTGCGCGACCTGGCCGACGAGCACGGCGTCGGCCCGGACGCCGTCGCGCTGGCCGCCGTGCTCGCCCAACCGTGGGCCGACGTGGTGCTCTCGGGCGCGGCGAGCCCGGAGCAGCTGCGGGCCAACCTCGCGGCACGGGACGTCGACCTGGCGTCGGACGAGCTCGCCGACTGCGCGGAGCCCGCCGAGCGGTACTGGGCTACTCGGGCGTCGCTGGCCTGGGAATGAGCCTGACGGCGCCCGAGTCGAGGTCCACCGGCCCGCGCGGCGGCGCGCCCGACTCCTCGTCCTCGCCCAGCATCAGCGTCACCTGGCGCTGTTCCAGCTCGATGTGCTTGCTGCCGTGGAACAGGGTGGTGAACTCGTCCATCGCGGTCGCGGACACGACCGGGTGACCCTGGCGCCGGCGGACCCACTTCCACAGCCGCTCGCCCGAAGCGAGCGCGAGCAGCAGCAGGGCGAGGCCGGGGATCGACATCGCGAACATCATGCCCATCTGAACCACTCCCGGATCAGGGCCCGACCGTCCGGCACGACCGGCCACCCGGGGTCTTCCGCCAACGCCCGCACCTCGTCCGCCCCCAGCCAGCCGCCCCACGCCACTTCTTCCGGCTGGTGCACGAACGGTCCATCGCTGCGCACCTCGTAAACGTGCGCGACATAGCGGATGGTTCCGTCCACGAAGGGCGTGCTGAACCGGAACTCCGGCGCCGCCGAGACCCCCAGCTCCTCCGCCAACTCCCGCACCGCGCACTCGTCGGGCGTCTCACCCGCCGCGACGACACCGCCGCACGTCGGGTCGTACAGCCCGGGGTAGACGTCCTTGGTGTCGGTGCGCCGGTGCACGTACAGCCGGGTCCCGTCGAGCGAGCGCACGACGATCACGGCGCAGAGGTGCCACAGGCCTTCCGCGCGCATCCGGGCGCGCGTCGCCGTGCCGATGGGCGTGCCGTCGGTGTCCACCACTACCACGTGCTCCACGCCAAGATCCTCCCCTGGTAGCACCGGGCCGTGCTACCTCGGGCCGACGCCTGCCGACGCCCCCGGTTCCTAACGTCGTGGCGTTCGCGTCACGAGGAGGAGTTGTGCCCACATCCCTGCGGCTCGCGGTCGCCGAGTTCCGCAACCGGCCCGGTCGCGCCGCGCTGCCCGGCGTCGCCCTGGTGGTCGGCGTCGCCTGCCTGCTGGCCGCCCTGATGCTCAGCGACGCGATGGTGCGCGCCGCGAACGAGGGCGCGCCCACCGTGCCCGCCGGCGTCGACCTCGTGGTCCGCCCGCCGCTCTACTCGGACGCGGTTCTCGACCAGGCGACCGCCGATCGGGTGGCGCAGGTCGCCGGGGTGACGGTGGCGCAACCGATCCGCGAGGTCCGCGCCGACCTGCTGATCGAGGGCGGGCGCGCGGGCGACCGGCGCGCCACCGCCGACATCGAGCCCGACCGCGCCGACCTGCACCGCGTGCCGATCCTGGAGGGCCGCTCGCCCGGCCCCGACGGCGAGATCGCGCTCGACCGGGTCACCGCCTACGAGCACGGCCTCAAGCCGGGCTCCTCCGTGCGGGTGGCCGACGCGGCGGGCAAGCCGGTGGACGTGGTCGTCCGGGGCATCACCAAGCGCGGCTCGTTCGGCGAGGAGCCGGTGATCGTGGTCGGCGAGCGCCTGGCCGCCAAGCTCGGCGGCGAGCCCCGGGTCGAGGCGATCTACGTGGTCGGCGGCGATCGCGACGCCGTCGCCCGGGCCGTGGGGGAGGGCTTCCCGGTGGACACCAGGGCGGCGATCGCGGCGGAGCCGCCCGACAACGACCTGGCGGCCGTGCTGCTGCCGTTCAGCATCCTGGCGCTGGCCACGTCCGTCTTCGTCGCCTCCGCCACCTACCGCGCCGTCTACGCGCAACGCCAGCGGCACACCGCGCTGCTGCGCTGCCTCGGCGCGCACCGGGGCCCGCTGGTCTGGGCGAACCTCTTCGAGGCGCTGCTCACCGGCGCGGTCGCGGGCGTCCTCGGCGCGGTGCTCGGCGGGTCGGTGGCGTGGCTGCTGGCCAGGCTGTTCGACACCACCGGCCTGTCCTCGCTGCTCGGCGCGGTCGAGCTGAGCCCGCCGCTGCTGCCCTCGACCGGCCAGCTGGTGATCGGCGTCGTCACGGCGGCCACGCTCAGCGCGTTCGCCGCGGTCCGGCCCGCGCTGGCCGCCGCGCGCATCTCGCCGCTCGCGGCGCTGCGGACGTCCGAAGGGCAGACGCCCGACCGGGCCGTGGTGCGCCGCCGGCGGTTCTTCGGCATCGGCCTGGTGGTCACCGCGACGGTCATGGCGGCGCTCGCGGTCCTCGCCGCCGGCTCGCTCGCCGCGATCTTCCTGGTCCTGTTCTCCGGCATCACCGCCGTGTTCGGCCTGTTCGGCGTGCTCGGGCCGGTGGTCGTGCCCGCGCTCGGCCGGATCTTCGGCACGGTCGCGAGCCGCTTCGGCGGCGCGCAGTGGAAGCTGGCCGCCGCCGAGGTGCGGCGGGTGCCGCAGCGGTCCGCGTCGGTGGCGATGCCGCTGCTCCTGGCCGCCGCCATGGTCACGTTCTTCGCCGTCACGGTGGGTTCGGCGCAGCGCATGGAGGACGAGTTCAGCAACGAGCCGCGGCCCGACGCCGTGGTCGCCGACTCCGGCGGACGCGCGCTCGCCGGCGGTGTCGGCGCGGCGGCCAACCGGCCGGAAGCGGCGAGCACGGTCGTGCTGCACGGTGTCGTCACCGAGCAGCGGGACGCCGAGGGCCGCACGTTCCCGACCCAGCTCGCCGGCGCCGACCCCGAACGCCTGCGCGAGTGGCTGACCAGGCAGGACGTCAACGCCAAGGACTTCGCGCCCGGCGCCGTCCTGCTGGACGAGTGGTACGCCGAGCGGTTCGGCGCGCAGGTCGGCCGGCCGTTCACGGTCGAGGGACTGCCCGGCGGGCCGCGCACGGCCACGGTCGTCGGCACGTTCGCCGGCTCCCTGCTCGACGGCGCCGACGTGGTGCTGGCCGAACCGGACCTGGCGCCCGCCTCCAAGGTGCTGGTGGCGTTCGAACCGGGCGCGGACCCCGCCGCCTACGAGGCGGGCGTGCGGGCGGCGCTGGCCGACTCGCCCACCGTTCTGGTGAAGACCAGGGCCGAGGCGAACGCGGAGAACCAGCGCTACCTCGACCTGGGGATCGTGCTGCTGATGGTGCTGCTGGGGCTGTCCGTCGCGGTCGCGGTGACCGGCATCGGGACCGCGTTGACGATCTCCGTGCAGGAGCGCCGCAAGGAGCTGGCGCTGCGCCGCGCGCTCGGCGTGACCAAGGGCGGCCTGCAAGGTGGCGTGGTGGCCGAAGCGGTGCTGTTGGCGCTGGTGGGAGTGCTGGGAGGGGGTGTGTTCGGCCTCGTCTACGCGGAGCTGACGCTGGCCGCCGTCGGCGTGTTCGTGTGGCCCACGGCGGCGGTGCTCCCGCTGCTGGTCGGGGGCGCGGGCGTGGTGGTCCTGGCGGTGCTCGCGGCGTTCGGGCCGGCCCGCGGCGCGTCCCGGATCAGGCCCGCCGCGGGACTCGCGGCCGGCTGAAACGTGACCTGGGTCCGGGCGGTGTGTCGGTGGAACGTCGTAGTCTGCGTACATGCGGCGGATCATGGGAACCGAAGTCGAGTACGGCATCTCGGTGCCGGGTGACGCGACGGCGAACCCGGTGCTCACCTCGACACAGGTCGTGCTGGCCTACGCGGCGGCCGCCGACATACCGCGGGCGCGCCGGGCGCGCTGGGACTACGAGGTCGAATCGCCGCTGCGCGACGCGCGCGGCTTCGACCTCGGCACGCCCGGCGGCCACCCCGGCGACAGCGACGTCGAGGACCTGGGCGCGGCCAACGTGATCCTCACCAACGGCGCGCGCCTCTACGTCGACCACGCGCACCCGGAGTACTCCGCGCCCGAGGTCACCAACGCGCGCGACGCGGTGATCTGGGACAAGGCGGGGGAGCGGGTGATGGAGGAGGCCGCGATGCGCGCGGCCACCGTCCCCGGCCAGCCCCGGTTGCAGCTCTACAAGAACAACGTGGACGGCAAGGGCGCCAGCTACGGCACCCACGAGAACTACCTGATGCAGCGCAGCACGCCGTTCACCGCGGTGATCGCCGGGCTCACGCCGTTCTTCGCGTCCCGCCAGGTCGTGGTCGGCTCCGGCCGCGTCGGCATCGGCGCGGCGGGCGAGGAGGCGGGCTACCAGCTGTCCCAGCGCTCCGACTACATCGAGGTCGAGGTCGGCCTGGAGACCACGCTCAAGCGCGGCATCATCAACACCCGCGACGAGCCGCACGCCGACGCGGACAAGTACCGCCGGCTGCACGTCATCATCGGCGACGCGAACCTCGCCGAGTACTCCACCTACATCAAGTGCGGCTCCACGTCGCTCGTGCTCGACATGATCGAGGCCGGCCGCCGGTTCGACGACCTGCGGTTGCAGGAGCCGGTCCGGGCGGTGCACCAGATCAGCCACGACCCGACCCTCAAGGTGAAGGTCGAGCTGGCGAGCGGGCGCAAGTTCACCGGGTTGGACCTGCAGTTCGCCTACTACGAGCGCGCCGCCGCGTTCGTCGAGCAGGAGGGCTACGGCGACCGGGACGTGCTGCGCGTGTGGGGCGAGGTGCTCGACGCGCTGGCCCGCGACCCGCAGGAGTGCGCCGACCGCCTCGACTGGGTGGCGAAGCTGCGGTTGCTCGAAGGCTATCGCGCCCGGGACGGCCTGGCCTGGGGCTCGCCCCGGCTGTCGCTGGTCGACCTGCAGTACTCCGACGTGCGGCTGGACAAGGGCCTGTACAACCGGCTGGTGGCCCGCGGCTCGATGAAACGCCTGGTCAGCGAGGAGGAGGTGCGGGCGGCCATCCTGTCGCCGCCGGAGGACACCCGCGCCTACTTCCGCGGTCGCTGCCTGGAGCGCTACCCCACCTCGGTGGCCGCCGCGTCGTGGGATTCGGTGATCTTCGACCTCGGTCGGGAATCACTCGTCCGGATCCCCACCCTGGAACCGCTGCGCGGCACGAAAGCGCACGTCGGAGCCCTGCTGGAGGCCTCGGACACGGCCGAGCAGCTGGTGGAGGCGCTCACCCGGGGCTGATCAACAAACCCGAGTGGCAGGCGCAGGATGGCGTACCTGGTGGGTAGTGTTTAACTCGCAGGACCCGAAGACCGGGAGGTCGACATGGCCCAGGAACAGGTTCAGCGCCAAGGCGGCGGTGACGGCGACGAGAACGGCGACGGCGCGGCCGGCGCCGGCCAGGAACGCCGGGAGAAGCTCGGCGAGGACGTCGACGCCATCCTCGACGAGATCGACGACGTGCTCGAGGAGAACGCCGAGGACTTCGTCCGCGCGTACGTGCAAAAGGGCGGCGAGTAAGAAGCCGCCGGCGGGACAGGAGAGAAACTCACACATGGACCACAGCTCGACCGGGCACTACCCGGCCGCGTCGTTGCCCCCGGCCTACCTCAGGCCGGGGTCGTCGTCGTTCACCGATTTCCTCCGCGCCCAGGCCCCCGAACTGCTGCCGTCGAGCCGCACCCTGCCCGAGGGCAGCGCGGTGCAGGCCCCGCACGGCACGACCATCGTCGCCCTCACGTTCAAGGGCGGCGTGGTGATCGCGGGCGACCGGCGCGCCACGATGGGCAACGTGATCGCCCAGCGCGACATGAAGAAGGTGTTCATCACCGACGACCACTCGGCGGTGGGGATCGCGGGCACGGCGGGCATCGCGGTCGAGATCGTCCGGCTCTACGCGGTCGAGCTCCGGCACTACGAGAAGATCGAGGGCGTCTCGCTGTCGTTGGACGGCAAGGCGAACCGGCTCTCCGCGATGATCAAGGGCAACCTCGACGCCGCGCTCGCGGGCCTGGCGGTCGTGCCGCTGTTCGCGGGTTTCGACGTCGACGCGCCGGACCCGGACCGCGCGGGCCGCATCATCTCCTACGACGTGACCGGCGGGCGGTACGAGGAGTCGCAGGGCTACCAGGCCGTCGGCTCCGGTTCGCTGTTCGCGAAGTCGGCGATGAAGAAGCTGTACGACCCGGACGCGGACGCCGAGGCCGCCACCAGGACCGCGATCGAGGCGCTGTACGACGCGGCCGACGACGACTCGGGCACCGGCGGCCCGGACGTGATCCGCAAGATCTACCCGGTCGTCGTGACGATCACCGCCGACGGCGCGGCCCACCTGCCCGACGCGGACACCGCGACGTTGGCCGAGTCGGTCGTCGAGGGCCGCAAGGCCAGGCCGGCGGGCTGAGCGCCGTGTCGACCCCCATCCCCACCCGCATCCGCCGAGCCCGGGAGCCGCAGCAGTGACGATGCCGTTGTACGCCTCACCCGAGCAGATCCTCCGCGATCGCGCGGAGTACGCCCGGAAGGGCATCGCCCGAGGCCGGAGCGTCGTCGTGCTCCGGTACGCCGACGGCGTGCTGTTCGTGGCGGAGAACCCGTCCGCGACGCTGCACAAGGTGTCCGAGATCTACGACCGCATCGCGTTCGCCGCGGTCGGCCGCTACAGCGAGTTCGAGAACCTGCGCCAGGCGGGCATCCGGTTCGCCGACATCCGCGGGTACCAGAACGACCCGCGCGACGTGACGGGCCGCTCGCTGGCGAACGTCTACGCCCAGACCCTGGGCTCGATCTTCGCCGAGCAGATCAAGCCGCTGGAGGTGGAGATCTGCGTGGCCGAGGTCGGCGTCGACCCCGAGCAGGACACGCTGTACCGGCTGACCTACGACGGCTCGATCGTGGAAGAGCCGCAGTACGTCGTGATGGGCGGCCAGGCCGAGGCCACGGGCACCGCCCTCAAGGACGCCTACACCGAGGCGCAGCCGCTGGCCGACGCCGTGCGCACCGCGGTGAAGGCGCTCAGCGCCGGCAGCACCACCACCGGCAACGGCAAGCCCGACCTCCTCGACCGCGGCAAGCTGGAGGTCGCGGTCCTGGAACGCTCCCGGCCGCGTCGCGCGTTCCGCCGCATCACGGGCGCCGCTCTCGCCGCCCTCCTCCCGGGCGACGACGCGGCACCCGCCGACGAGGCCAAGGCCGCCGAACCACCCGCCAAGGGCACCAAGCGCAAGCCCGTGACGGACGTGAACCTGCCGCCGAACGACGACAAGCCGTAGGTTCCGCCACTGACGGCGAAGGCCCCCGACACCGCGTCG
>NZ_JBEOVG010000027.1:0-91406 GCF_040295345.1 Actinosynnema sp. NPDC002837 | reverse complement strand
GCACCCGCAGTCCTGTTACCACGTGTCCCCCCCCCCCCTTTTCGCCCCCCGGCCCCGGACCCCCCCCCCCCGGGGGGCCAACCCCCCGGGGGTCGGCGAGGGGTAGCGCCGGGGGCAGCCCGTGCGCTCCCCGGGTCTCGGGGGTGTGGTGTCAGGCCACCGCGACCTCGACCGGGTGCACGCCCGGCCCCTCCGCGCTGACCGACGCCTGCCCGTTGCCCGACCGGTGCAGCGCGCGGATCGTCCACGTGCCCGGCGCGGCGAAGAACCGGAAGTCGCCGTCGGCCGAGGACACGACCTCGGCGGTGAACTCGCCCGAGGCGTCCAGCAGGCGCACGAACGCGCCGCCGACCGGTGCGCCCTCGGACCGGACCTTGCCGGACAGCACGACCTCGTTCGCGCCGACCTGGATGTCGACGCCCTGCTCGGGCGCGCCGCAACCGTCCAGACTCATGATCAGGCCTCCTTGCCGCTGCCGAGCTCGACCGGCACGCCGACGAGCGAGCCGTACTCGGTCCAGGAACCGTCGTAGTTCTTCACGTCCTCGTGGCCGAGCAGCTCGTGCAGCGCGAACCACGTGTGCGACGAGCGCTCGCCGATGCGGCAGTAGGCGATCGTCTTGCGGGAGCCGTCGAAACCGGCCTCGCCGTAGATCTCGGCCAGCTCCTCGTTCGACCGGAACGTGCCGTCCTCGTTGGCCGCCTTGCTCCACGGCACGTTGATCGCGCTCGGGATGTGGCCGGCGCGCTGCGCCTGCTCCTGCGGCAGGTGGGCGGGCGCGAGCAGCTTGCCGGAGAACTCGTCGGGCGAGCGCACGTCGACCAGGTTCTTGTTGCCGATCGCGTCGACGACCTCGTCGCGGAACGCGCGGATCGCCAGGTTCTGCTCCTGGGCGGTGTAGCTCGTCGCCGGGCGCTCGACCTGCTCCTTGTCCAGCGGGCGGCCGTCGAGCTCCCACTTCTTGCGGCCGCCGTCGAGCAGCTTCACGGCGTCGTGGCCGTAGAGCTTGAAGTACCAGTAGGCGTAGGCGGCGAACCAGTTGTTGTTGCCGCCGTACAGGATGACCGTGTCGTCGTTGGAGATGCCCTTGGCGGACAGCAGCTTCTCGAAGCCCGCGCGGTCGACGAAGTCGCGCCGCACCGGGTCCTGGAGCTCGTTCCTCCAGTCGATCTTCACCGCGCCCGGGATGTGGCCGCCGTCGTAGGCGGTGGTGTCCTCGTCCACCTCCACGAACACCACGCCGGGCGCGCTGAGGTTCTCCTCGGACCAAGCGGCCGAGACCAGGACGTCTTCACGGCTCATCGAGCTGCTCCAATTTCTTCGTTCTGACTGCGACTTGGTGTCACTGGGGTCGGGCGAGCGCGGGTGCGTAGCGGCGCAGGAGCAGGAACAGCTCACAACCCAGGCACAGGCCGACCGCGGCGTTGAGCAGCGCGGCGACCAGTGCGGCGGAGGTGGCGACGACTCCGAGCGCGGTGAAACCGGTGGTGTAGCCGATCGTGCCGATGAGCGCGAAGACGAACCCGACGCCCTGCGCGAACCGCAGCGGGGCGGCCTCCTCGCGCTCGGCCGTCGGCTTGATCCTCGGCTGCACGGCGAACCGGTAGACGTGGCCCCACGGGTTGAGCTTCAGCGAGATGAACGCGCACATCGCGAAGAGCACGGTCTGGGCGGCGAGCAGCCGCCACGAGCCGGTCAGCAGGACGACCGCCAGGATGGCGGTGGTGATCCAGGCGCTGAACCGCGGGCCGCGCGGGTCGACCGGCGCGTCCTTGGTGGCGGTGGCATCTAAAGGCATGGCGACCTCCTGACGGTGGACAAGACTGGTAGTCCGTCTCAGGCGGTGTTAGGGGCAGGCGCGCACCACCGTCAAGGGTGTGCGGGCCGCCGGGAACCGCCCGGTCAGCGCGCCGCGCGACACAGGCTGCTGCGCACGCGGCACAGGTCCACCGCGAGTCGCTTGGTCAGCAGCGTGGTCATGGGTTCGAGACTAGCCGCTCGTCCCTGCTGTCGGGAGTGCCGTCCAAGGCGTGGGAATACCGAGGTTCACCCGATCGGGCCAGGCAGGTGTGGGCGCAAAGCCGCAATGAGGCGGTCCGCCTTCGGGACGCCACCGACCCGGAGCAGCTCCGCGCCCGAGGCGTCCAGCGCCACCGTGGTCGGCGCGCGCAGCACCCCGAGGTCGGCGGCGACCTCCGGCAGGTCGGTCACGTCGAGCTCGACGTGCCGCAGCCCCGCGGTGCGGCCGGCGAGGTCCTCGAGCACGGTGCGGGCCTGCCGGCAGTTCGCGCAGAACGTCGTGGAGAGCTGCACCAACGTCACCGGGACGCCCGGGTCGATCAGGTCGCGCACGGGCGCGGGCAGGCCCTGGTGCGGTTTCGCCACGCGCACGCGGCCGTCCCGGGCGCGCAGCGCCACGGCGACCGCGGCGACGACCGCGACCGCGCCGAACAACGCCCACACACCGGTCATCAGCCGCCGCCCTGGTCCAGGAGGATGTCGTTGATCGCGCCTTCCACGGTGAAGGCCCCACTCTCCACCTTGACCGCGGTCGGTGTCACCGTGAAGGGCAGCGCGCCGGGGTCGATGGTCACGCTCAACGCCTCGCGCACCACGCCGAGCACCGCGTCCAGCCCGTCCAGCGCCATGTCGTCCAGCTCGACGTCGTTCACCGCGATCATCACCTGGCCGTTGACCAGCGACACCGTCCCGTACGCGGTGATGCGGAGGTCGCGGCCGGCGACGTTGGTCTTGCCCGACAGCCGCACCGCCGCGACCGTCGGGTCCGGCGCCTGCCCGTCCGTGACCTTGGTGCGCTTGTCCGGGTCGATCGCCAGGTCGGTGAACGGCGTGATCTGGTTGACCAGCCGGCTCAGGTCGTTGACCTTGATCTTGACGCTGCCCTTGACCTGGTCGATCCGCGCGTCGCGGGTGTTGCCGGCCAGCAGGTCCGACAGGCCGATCCGGGTGTGCTTGAGGTTCGCCCGGATCTCCAGGTCGCGCAGCTGGTCGCGCACCGGCACGCCGGTGGCGCTGATCTCGATGTCGCGGTAGTCGCCGCCGATCGCCTGCGTGATGAACGGGAAGCCGTTGATCCGGACCGACGGGTCCTCGCTGAGCCCGAACTTCTCCCGCATCTTCTGCGCCACCTGGTACTCGCCGACCGCGGCCAGCGCGAAGTCGGCGGCGACCAGCAGCGCGCCCACGACGAGCGCGGCGATGATCAGCTTGCGCCCGCGCGTGGAACGGCGGCGGTTCGTGTCGGTCGCGGTCATCGCCTGCCCTTTGTCCGGTCCGGGTGGTGCTGCGAGGTGCGTTCGGCCAACCAGGTCGCGATCCGGTCTACCAGAGCGGGCGTCATCGACGACTCGGCGTGCCGCACGCCCGGCTCCAGCCACAGCTCGGCGTCGCCGCCCGCGGCCCGGTGCAGCGCGACGGCGTGAGCCGGGCCGAAGTAGTGGTCCTGCTCACCGTGCACGATCAGCAGTGGGGTCGGGGTGATGCGGTGCACCACCTCCAGCGGGCTCTCCGGCGCGGTCCGCCACGGCGGGCCGAGGCGCACGCCCAGCGCGCGGGCGGCGAGCCTGCCGTGCGGCTGTTCGAGCAGCCAGTGCACGCGGCGCATCGCCACCGTGTCGCGCACCCACCAGCGCGAGGGCGCGCTGACCGCCGCCACGGCGTCCGGCCGCTCGTCGTGCAGGCCCGCGTGGCGCAGGGCGACGGACGCGCCCATGGAGAAGCCGACGGTCGCCACCCGCCGGTAGCCGAGCTCGCGGGCGAGCGACACCCCGGCCGCGAGGTCGTGGATTTCGTCACCGCCGACGGTGGACCGCCCGGCGGAGCGGCCGTGGCCCCGGAAGTCCAGCGCGACGACCCCGCCGTGCCTCGCGAACCGGTGCAACACGCGTGACACGAACGGCTTGCGGACGTGGTTCGTGAAGCCGTGACCCACCACGAATGCGAGATCCGTCACGGTCGGTGTCGATCTCACATGCACACCGCGCAGGAGGACGGCGTCATGTGACATGGATGTAACAGGCGTGACGCTTGTGGAAACAACTGTGACTCTGTCCTGCTGACCTGGGTCTTTCGTGGTGTGCACCGGTATCGTCTCCGTCATCCGCAGGCAACGGGGCCCGGTCACCGTACTTCGCCTGTGCCTGGTCGGTGACCAAGCACCGGCCGAACGAGAGGGCGCCGCGATGAGTATCGATGTGCTGCTGCTGACCACCGACTCCGACCCCGAGGCGGTTCTCCCCGCGCTGTCGCTCCTCCCGCACGAGGTGCGGCCGCTGCGCCCGGAGGTCTCGGCGCTGCTGGAAGCCGGTCCGCACGACATCGTGCTGGTCGACGCCCGGACCGACCTGGTCGCGGCGCGCAGCCTGTGCCGGCTGCTCGACTCCAGCGGCGTGGACGTGCCCGTGGTGGCGGTCGTCACCGAGGGCGGCCTGGTCGCGGTCAACTCCGACTGGAGCGTGGACGAGATCCTGCTCCCCACCTCCGGCCCGGCCGAGGTGGACGCCCGCCTGCGCCTGGTGCGCTCCCGGCGCGGCACCACGCAGCCCGGCGGCGACGGCTCGATCCAGCTCGGCGAGCTCGTCATCGACGAGGCGACCTACACGGCCCGCCTGCGCGGTCGCCCGCTCGACCTGACCTACAAGGAGTTCGAGCTCCTCAAGTACCTGGCGCAGCACGCGGGCCGCGTGTTCACCCGCGCGCAGCTGCTGCAGGAGGTCTGGGGCTACGACTTCTTCGGCGGCACGCGGACGGTGGACGTGCACGTCCGGCGCCTGCGCGCCAAGCTGGGCCCCGAGCACGAGTCGCTCATCGGCACCGTGCGCAACGTGGGCTACAAGTTCGTGCGGCCCCCGCGCCCGGGCAGCGCCCGCCGCGTGGACCACGCGATCGACGCGCCCGAGACGACGATCGACGACGCCGAGCTGATCTACGGTGTTTGATTGCCGCTGCTCCGCAGACGGCGGCGAGGTCGCCTGGAAGTCGGCCGCTCGCGCCTGATTTCCCGACGATCGAAAAGCGTGATCGCCGGAAAATGAGTCGCGAACGACCGACGCGACCTCGCGGGGCGAGCTCCGGGTAGGTTTTCGGTGTGGAATTGACCTGGTTCGAGGTGTTGTCCCCCGAGCAGGCCGACGAGGTCAGCGGTCTGCTCGGGGCGGCCGAAGCCGCCGACGGCGTGGCCCCGGTCGGCGAGGCGGTCGTCCTGCGCCTGCGCCCCGACGCGCGCGGCAGCCGTCACCTGCTCGCCCGTGACGGCGCGACCCTCGTCGGCTACCTGCACCTGGACGTCTTCGGCGACTCCGACGGCAATGAGGTCGCGGAACTCGCCGTGCACCCCGACCACCGCCGTCGCGGGCACGGCGCCGCGCTGGTCGAAGCCGTGGCCGACCGCGCCAAGCCCCTGCGGATCTGGTCGCACGGCGGGCACCCCGGCGCCGCGGCGCTCGCCGCGAAGCTCGGCTACCGCAAGGTCCGCGAGCTGCTGCGCCTGCGCCGCCCGCTGGACGCCGACCTGCCCGAACCCGTGCTGCCTCCCGGCGTGGCGCTGCGCTCGTTCGTGCCGGGCCGGGACGAGGCCGCGGTGGTCTACGTCAACCACCGCGCGTTCGCGTGGCACCCCGAGCAGGGCGCGATGAGCATCGAGGACGTGCGGGAGAAGGAAGAGCAGCCGTGGTTCGACCCGGCCGGCTTCCTGCTCGCGGTCGACGACGACGGGCGGCTGCTCGGCTTCCACTGGACCAAGGCGCACACCGCCGAGCTCGGCGAGGTGTACGTGGTCGGGGTCGACCCGGACGCGCAGGGCGGCGGCCTCGGCAAGGCGATCACCCTCGCGGGCCTGGCGCACCTGCGCGCGGCCGGGCTCACCGACGTGATGCTGTACGTCGAGTCCGACAACGCTGCGGCGTTGGCCGTGTACGACCGGTTGGGCTTCACGCGCTGGGACTCGGACGTCCAATACGCCCGGTAGTGACAAACCCATCACGCCATGCAAACGTGCAGGTCACGGGACACCCAAAAGGCGGTGTACTCGGTCACTTCCCGTGTGGTGTTCACCCGTCGTTCACCTTCTCCTGGGTGCCTGTCCACCCTCGCTACCTACCGTCCGTGTCGAGCGGCGGGGCTTCGCCGCGAAACCCGCTTCCGTAGCTGGAGGACTCCCAGGTGAAGACCAAGCGACACGGCGCCGTACTCGGCCTGATCGCGGCCGGTGCGCTTCTGCTCACCGCGTGTGGCAGCGACAACAACGCCCCCGGCACGGGTTCGACGTCGGCGGCCGGCGATTCGTCGGTCCCCGTCGAGTGCGGTGGCAAGTCGAAGCTGAGCGCCGAGGGCTCTTCCGCGCAGCAGAACGCGATCGCCACGTTCATCCAGGCCTACCAGGCGAAGTGCCCGGGCTCCGACCTCGCCTACAACGCCTCCGGCTCCGGTGCGGGCGTCAAGCAGTTCAACGCGGGCCAGGTCGACTTCGGCGGCTCCGACTCGCCGCTGTCGGAGAGCAAGGGCGAGGTCGCCGCGGCGGCCGAGCGCTGCGAGGGCAACCCGGCGTGGAACCTGCCGCTGGTCTTCGGCCCGGTCGCGCTGGGCTACAAGCTCGAGGGCGTCAACGACCTGGTCCTCAACGGCGAGGTGACCGCCAAGATCTTCAACGGCGGCATCAAGAAGTGGAACGACCCGGCCATCGCGGCGCTGAACAGCGGCGCGTCGCTGCCCGACAAGGACATCAAGGTCGTCTACCGCTCGGACGAGTCCGGCACGACGGACAACTTCCAGAAGTACCTGACCGCCGCCTCCAAGGGCGCGTGGACCCAGGGTGACGGCAAGCAGTTCAAGGGCGGTGTCGGCGAGGCCAAGGAGAAGTCCGCCGGCGTCGCGCAGGCCGCGGGCTCCGTCGACGGCGCCATCACCTACGTCGAGCTGTCGTTCGCGCAGGACAACAAGCTGTCCCTGGCCAAGATCGACACCGGTTCCGGCCCGGTCGCGCTGACCAACGAGACGGTCGGCAAGGCCATCGACGGCGCCACCATCAAGGGCGCCGGCAACGACCTGGTCCTCGACCTGGACTCGATCTACGGCTCCACCGCCGCGGGCGCCTACCCGCTGCTGCTGGCCACCTACGAGATCGTCTGCTCCAAGGGCTACGACGCCGACACCGCGAAGGCGGTCAAGGCGTTCCTCACGGTCGCGGCCACGACTGGCCAGGACGGTCTGGCGGACGCGGGCTACGCTCCGCTGCCGAAGGCCTTCCAGGACAAGCTGCTGACCGCCATCAAGGCCATCGCCTGACCAGGCCGGCACACTTCCCGGGAACGCCATTGCGATGAACGACCGCACAGTGGCCCCACGCCCCGCGGGCACCGGTTCGACCGGTGCCCGTGCGGGCGTTCCGGCTGCCCGACCCGACTCGGAGGCTCCGATTCCCCCGACCACGGAAGCCGACCAGAAGACCCACGTCCGGCCGGGTGACCGGATCTTCGCAGGCCTGGCCACGGGGTCGGGCATCTTCATCGTGGTCCTGATCGCGGCGATCGGCGTCTTCCTGCTGCTCCAGGCCATCCCCTCGCTCGCCCTGGACAAGGTCAACTTCCTGACCAGCCGCGAGTGGTCCACCGGCGACGTCGACGACATGCGCTACGGCATCCTCGACCTGCTCCTGGTCACCGTGGTGTCGTCCGCGTTCGCGCTGGTCATCGCGATGCCGATCGCGCTGGGCATCGCCCTGTTCCTCACCCAGTACGCGCCGCGCCGGCTCGCCCGGCCGTTCGCCTACGTCATCGACCTGCTGGCCGCCGTGCCGTCGATCATCTTCGGCCTGTGGGGCCTGCTCGTGCTCGGCCCGGTGCTCACCCCGATCGGCGAGTGGCTGACCGCCAACCTCGGCTGGATCCCGCTGTTCGCCGAGGGCAACGTCAGCATCGAGCTCGGCGGCACCATCTTCACCGCCGGCATCGTGCTGGCCGTGATGATCCTGCCGATCATCACCGCGGTCAGCCGCGAGGTGTTCGACCGCACGCCGGTCACCCACGTGGAGGGCGCCATCGCGCTCGGCGCCACCAAGTGGGAGGTCGTGCGCACCACCGTGCTGCCGTTCGGCAAGGCGGGTTACGTCAGCGCCTCGATGCTCGGCCTCGGCCGCGCCCTCGGCGAGACGATCGCGCTGACGATCATCCTCAGCGGCACGGGCGCCGCGTTCGCGTGGAGCCTGTTCGACGGCGGCGCGACGTTCGCGTCCAAGATCGCGCTGGCCGCGCCCGAGTTCAACGACCCGCGCACGGCCGGCGCCTACATCGCCGCCGGCCTGGTGCTGTTCGTCCTCACCTTCGGCGTCAACGCCCTCGCCCGGTCCATCGTCGCCGGTCACAAGGAGTACGAATGACGACCGACACGGCGGACCTGAACCGCCTCGCCACGCCGCCGACGTTCCAGAGCGTCAGCGGCGCGCGCAAGCTCAAGAACGGCGTCGCCACCGTCCTGGTGTACGGGGCGTTCCTCGTCGCGATCGTGCCGCTGATCTGGGTGCTGTGGGTGGTGATCCAGCGCGGTTTCCCGGTCGTGCTCGACGGCGACTGGTGGCAGAAGTCGTTGTCCGGCCTGCTGGGCCGCCAGCAGGGCGGCGGTGTCTACCACGCGATCTACGGCACGTTGGTGCAGGGCCTCGTGTGCGGTGCGCTGTCCGTGCCGATCGGCCTGTTCGTCGGCGTGTACCTGGTGGAGTACGGCGGCCGGTCCAAGCTGTCCCGGGCCACCACGTTCATGGTCGACATCCTCACCGGTGTGCCGTCCATCGTGGCCGCGCTGTTCGTCTACACGCTGTGGATCACCTACTTCGGCTTCGGCCGCAGCGGGTTCGCGGTGTCCCTCGCCCTGGTGCTGCTGATGGTGCCGGTGATCGTGCGGACCACCGAGGAGATGCTGAAGATCGTGCCGGACGAGCTGCGCGAGGCGTCCTACGCGCTCGGCATCCCCAAGTGGAAGACGATCGTGAAGGTCGTCATCCCGACGGCGCTGTCCGGCATCATCACCGGCATCATGCTGGCGCTGGCCCGCGTCATGGGCGAGACCGCGCCGGTGCTCGTGCTGGCCGCGTACGCGCCGTACATCAACTACAACCTGTTCGAAGGGCCGATGGCGTCGCTGCCGCTGCTCATGACGTCGGAGCGGAACAACCCGACGCAGGCCGGTTTCGAGCGGATCTGGGGTGCGGCGATCACCCTGGTCATCATCATCACGCTGTTCAACCTGCTGGCGACCGTGATCTCGCGGTGGCTGGCTCCGAAGACGAAGTGAGCGGGCGGTCATGGCCAAGCGCATCGACGTGAAAGACCTCAACCTGTACTACGGCAAGTTCCACGCCGTGGACGGTGTCTCGCTCGCCGTGCCGCCGAAGAACGTGACGGCGTTCATCGGCCCGTCCGGTTGCGGGAAGTCCACCGTGCTGCGGTCGTTGAACCGCATGCACGAGGTGGCGCCCGGGGCGCGGGTGGAGGGCACCGTGCTGCTGGACGGCGAGGACATCTACGCGTCCTCCGTCGACCCGGTGCAGGTGCGCCGCACCATCGGCATGGTGTTCCAGCGCCCCAACCCGTTCCCGACGATGTCCATCCGGGACAACGTGGTCGCGGGGCTGAAGCTCGCGGGCGAGCGGAACAAGAAGAAGCTCGACGAGGTGGCCGAGCGGTCGTTGCGCGGGGCGAACCTGTGGAACGAGGTCAAGGACCGCCTCGACCGCCCCGGCGGCGGCCTGTCCGGCGGTCAGCAGCAGCGGCTGTGCATCGCGCGGGCGATCGCCGTGCAGCCGGACGTGCTGCTGATGGACGAGCCGTGCTCGGCGCTGGACCCCATCTCCACTCTCGCGATCGAGGACCTGATCACGGAGCTGAAGAAGGAGTACACGATCGTCATCGTGACCCACAACATGCAGCAGGCGGCGCGGGTCAGCGACCAGACCGCGTTCTTCAACCTGCTGGGTGTCGGTCAGCCGGGTCGGCTGATCGAGGTGGACGACACGGAGAAGATCTTCTCCAACCCGGGCCAGAAGGCCACGGAGGACTACATCTCCGGCCGTTTCGGCTGATCACCGCCTTGGCTCCCGGAAGCCCTCCCACCAGCGGTGGGAGGGCTTCCGCGCGTTCGGGTGACAGGGGAACCACGGGCCCGCCCCAGCCGTCAAAATCGAGACACGGTCGCCCGTTCGGGGGTACCGTGACCGTTGGGATCGGCAGACTCGCAGGGGGTAACCGTGGCGGCGGAAGGTGCGTTGAGCGCACAGTCCATGCAGGCTATGACGGCCAACATGGTGGGGCTGAAGCAGGCCGCCGAGTCGGGCTCGTTCGCCATCAGCCAGGAAGGCGCCGAGGCCTACCTAAAGGCGATCGACAGCGCGATCACGGACCTCAACAAGATGGATCGCGAAATCAACCGGCTCCGCCAGGAGACCAAGCTCGGCACCAGCCCTGATGGCACCGCCATGGCGCGCTACAACCAGGAGAGCGTCGAAGGTGGAGCCGGCACGAGCGGCATCGTCCCGGCGGTCGAGCAGCTGCGGTCCGCGTTGAACGAGGCACGTGAGGCGTTGCAGAAGGCGATTGAGAACTATCGTGAGGTCGACAGCTCGAACGCCAGCACCTACCAGCGCTACTGAGGGTGGAGTCAGTTGATCAAGGGATTGTCGACTCGCGTCGTCCTGTCGTTGGCCGTGCTGGGTGCGGTCGCGACCGGCTGCACGACCGGAGGGACCGCCACGCCGGGACCCACGGGGGCGACGACGACCGAGCAGACGTCGAAGGCCACCACCAGTAGCAGCAAGCCGTCGGGTGGTGGTGACTCGTTGGCCGACTTCGACCCGTGCGCGGTCCTCGAGCCGTTGATGTCTCAGCTGAACCTCTCGAACCTCGAAAAGGTCGACGAGAAGGAATGCAGCGCTGAGTACCCGTCGCTCGGCCTTACCAGCGTTACGAAACAGCCTGAACTTGCGATCGCCGACGCCGTCGGTGACGGCAAGAAGACCGACATCTCCATCGGCTCGCGCAAGGCCAGGGTTGTCGAGGCTCCGGCCAGCAAGAACTCGTGTCTGGTGGCAGTCGAGGTGGGGCCGACGTCCAGGGTCGACGTCTTCGCCGTTTCCAACACCTCGGGCGCCGAGGCATGTGAGGTCGCCACCAAGGTCGCCACCGCCGTCGAACCGAAGCTGCCGAAGTAACCCAGAGGGGGGAGAACGTCGTGACGCCGCCGAACTCGCAGCCGCCGTCCAACTCGCTGCCGCCGCAGAGCGGCAACCAGGCAACCCAGGTCACCTACGCCGGGCAGACCGAGGCTGAACTGCGCGCCGAGTACGAGCGCGAACGCGCCGCCAACCCGGGGATCTTCGGCGCCATCACGACGCTCGACGACTACCTGCGCTACAAGCAGCAGTCGGCGCAGTACCAGTCCACGCAGGAGCAGCAGCTCGAGCAGGTGGTGGAGAACTACCGGCCGCCGCTGTCGCCGCCCGGCTCCCACTACTTGGGCTACGACCACAAGGCGCTCAAGGACATGGTCACCACGAACATGTCCCCGAGCACGGCCAACGAGCAGGGCGAGGCCTGGACCAAGCTCGGCAACACCCTCGCCGAGCTGCAGACCAACCTGAGCAGCGCCACGGCCGCCAGCAAGGGCGCCTGGCAGGGCGCGGCGGCGGAGTCGGCGCAGGGCTACTTCACCAACGTCGCCACCTGGTCCGGCAACGCCGCCCAGGGCGCGCAGCTCACCGGCAACAAGCTGTACTCCCAGAGCCAGGCGGCCGAGACGGCGAAGAACGCGATGCCCGAGCCGGTCGAGTTCAGCACCGCCGACGCCTACAAGATGTTCTTCTCCGAGCCCAACCCGTTCAAGTGGGCCGAGACGATCGACCAGATCGAGCAGAAGTTCGAGGAGAAGCAGCAGGCCCACGAACGTGCGGCCGAGGTCATGACGACCATGTCCACGAGCTTCCAGGAGTCGGGCTCGACCATGCCCGCCTTCTCGGCGCCACCGCCGATGTCGGGCTCCGGCGGCGGCGACCCGAGCCAACCCGGCACGGGCCAGATCGGCGGCCGGCCGACCATGCCCAGCGGCACGGGGACGGGCACGGGCACCGGAACGGGTGACTTCAGCCTGCCCGGCGGCGGAACCGGCGGCGGCAACACCAACCAGTCCGGCTGGAACGGCCCCGGTGGCATCTCGACGCTGCCCGGGCCCGGCGGCGGTGGCGGGGGTGGCGGCGGTGGTGGTGGAAACACCAACATCCCCGGCCCCGGTCCGTACCCGCCCGGCATCTACCCGCCGGGCACCGGGCCCAACCGGCCCCCGATGCCGCCCGGCGGACGTCCCAACCCGAACGGTCCCGGCGGTGGCGGCGGCAACCGCGGCCCCGGCGGTCCTCCCGGAGGCGGCGGCGGCCGCGGGCTCGGCGGTGGCCCCGGCGGCATGGCCGCGGCCGGTCGCGGCGGCCTGGGCGGCTTCGGCCCCGGCGGCAGCGCGGGCACGCTCGGCGAGGCGGGCCGGGCCGGCGCCGGCGGCTTCGGTCCCGGCGGCAGCGGCGGTCTCGGCGGCGCGGGCGCGGCGGGCCGCGGTGGCGCCGGCGGCATGGGCGCCGGCATGGGCGCGGGCGCCGGTGGCGCGCGCGGCCAGGGCGACGAGGACAAGGAGCACAAGGCCGCGTCCTACCTGGTGGAGACCGAGGACGTCTTCGGCGACGGCACGATGGTCGCTCCGCCGGTCATCGGCGGGTGAGCGTGTTCTCGTTCGCCCTGTCCCACGCGGCGGCCGACATGCTCTGGGAGGACCTGAGGCTCGGCAGCCGTCCCTACCCGTTCGAATTCCCCTACCTCGGGCAGACGGTCGACGAGCGGCGCGGCATCCGCAACGCCGTCTACCGCGACCTGGAGTCGCGCGGCCTGGCCCGGCGCGGCCGGGTCGCGCCCGAGGTGGAGGAAGCGCTCACCCTGCTGGTCCGCTTCGACTACAGCCTCAACGCGGTCGCGTCGCTCGACGCGCGCAACGTCGAGCGCCAGCTGCTGGCGCGCGGCGGCGCGGCCGGTGAGAACGCGGCGCTCGCGGTCATGGACGACCGGCAGCTCAAGGTCGACCTGATGCGGGCGCCCGCGTTGCTGCGCACGATCGTGGACCTCGTCCCGCCGTCCCGACCGGGCCCCGGCCAGTCGATCACCGTGCCCATGCCGACGTCCGCGCCGCCACCGCCGCGCCGCGACGACGACTTCGGCAACGCCACCTTCACCCAGACCATGGCGCCGCGCTCGACCGCGGGCACGCAGGTCCGGGCGCTGGAAGCGGTGTTCGAACGCCCCCGGCTGCGCGCCGGCCAGTTCGGCGTCACGGTGCGCGGCAGGCACGGCCGGGAGCAGCGCGCGCCGCAGATCGCGTGGTTCGACAACGACCAGGGCCGCTACATGTCGCAGACGCGGCAGGGGCAGGACGGCCAGAAGTGGCTCACCCACGCCCCCGCCGACAACGCGCGCATCGCGGGCCAGCTCGGGCAGGAGCTGAACGCCCTGCTCGCCTGAGGCTCAGGAACCGTCGCCGGTGTCGCCGTGGTAGCCGGGCATCCGGCCGGTGACCACGAAGACGGTCCGCTTGGCCACCGACACCGCGTGGTCGGCGAAGCGCTCGTAGAACCGGCCGAGCAGCGTCGTGTCGACCGCGGACGGCACGCCGTGCGCCCAGTCCTTGTCCATGATCACCGTGAACAGGTGGCGGTGCAGGTCGTCCATCGCGTCGTCGGCGTCCTCCAGCGACCGCGCCCGCTGCACGTCCTGCGTGCGGATGATGTCGGTCGCCTCACGCGCCAGCTCGACCGCGATGCGGCCCATCTCGGCGAAGTACGGCCGCACCGTGTCCGGCAGCACCGGGTTCGGGTGCCTGCGCCGCGCGGCCTTGGCCACGTGCAGCGCGAGGTCGCCCATCCGCTCCACGCTCTCGGCCGCGTGGATCACCGCGAGCACGATGCGCAGGTCGGTCGCGACCGGCGCCTGCAGCGCCAGCAGCGCGTACGCCTGCTCCTCGATGTCGGCGCGCACGTCGTCGATCTTGGCGTCGTCACCGATCACCTGCTCGGCGAGGGCTAGGTCCGCCCCGAGCAGGGAAGCGGTCGCGCGCTCCATCGCGTCGCCTGCCATGCCGCACATGTCGGCGAGCTGGTCGGCGAGTTGTCCGAGCTGGTCGTGGTAGGCCTCACGCATGGGCGTCAGCCTACGGCGAGGTCATCGCGGTAGCGACCCGCCCCGGTGAACCCAGGGTGAACCCGAGACGTCCAGTCCTGTCAGGCGCAGGGGTCCTTCCCCGCGTTGACCACGTCCAGGTCCTCGGGCGGCGCCGTCTTGCCCGGCTCGGTGCCCGCCGCCTGCGGCGCCCGGACCTCCTCGTCCCAGCCGGGCCCGATCAGCAGCTGCACCGAGCCGCCCATGTTCGCCTGGAACTGCAACGTCGCGCCGGGCACCGAGGACAGCAGCGTCGTCGCCGCGTCCTCCGCGCCGATCCCGTACAGGATCACGGTCTTCTCGGCGCGCGGCGCGTCACCGGCGATGACGACGTCGTAGCCGAGTTCCCGCAGCGCGAGGGTGGTCCGGCGGGACGCGCCGTCGTTGTCCGGGTCGCCGTTGCGCACCTGGACCTTCAGTCCCTTGTGGTCGATGACCTTGCCCTGCTTGGGACCGGCCGGCGGGGTGGAGGTCTGAGTCGCGCCCTGGGCCGCCTGGTTCGGGTCGGCCGGCGTGTCGTCCGGGGTCTCCTCCGGCAGCGGCGTGCCGTCGATGATGGCCTGGAACAGCGCCTTGGTCTCCTCTTCCCGCAACAGCTCCAGGTTGTCGTCGTTGGACTTCGTGGCGCCCTCGGACGTCCGGTGCGGCACGGTGACGAACGTGACCCGGCCGGCTTCCAGGCTCTGCAACGACTGCGCCAGCGTCAGCATGTCGTTCACGCCGATGTTCTGGCCCACGGTGGACGCGGCGAACGCGTTGAGGAAGGCGTTGAGCTTGCCCGGGTTCAGCAGGATCTCCGACGACAACGCCTTGCGCAGCAACGACGACAGGAACTTCTGCTGCCGCGTGACGCGGTCGTAGTCGCCGAGCAGCTCGCCCTCGACCTTGCGGGCGCGCACGTAGTCCAGCGCCTTGTCGCCGTTGACCTCGAACTTGCCCGCCTTGTCGAAGATCAGGCCGAGCTCGTCGTCGTTCATCGGCTTCGGCACGCACACCGGGACGGTGCCGATGGCGTCGACCATGCCCTTGAAGCCGTTGAAGTCGACGCTGATGAAGTGGTTGATCTCCAGGCCGGTCAGCTCGGTCATGAACGCGCTGACGCACTTGGGCCCGCCGATGGCGTACGGCTCGTTGGCCTTCACGTCCTCCTCGGCCTCGAGCATCTCGCCGGTGTACTGGCCGGTGTTCGGATCCCACTTCTCGCACTTGGGCCGCTTGACGAGGAGGTCACGCGGCACGGAGACGACGACCATGCGCTTACGGTCGGCCGGGATGTGCGCGAGCATCAGCACGTCCGAGCGCGCGCCCGCGGTGTCCTCGGAGTTCGGGTCGCCGACGCCGTCCTGGGGCTTCGCGCCCGCACGGGTGTCCGAGCCGACGATGAGGAAGTTCTCGTCGCCGAGCTGCTTCTCCGCCTCGTGCACCGCGGCCGAGTTCGTGTTCAGCGCGTCGATCTCGGTGAACTTGCTGTCGATGTAGAACATCGCGCCCCAGCCGAGGCCGGTGGACACGAACACCAGCACGGCGGCGGCCAGCGCGACGACCTTGACCGCGCGCACGATCTTGCTGTGCTTGGCCGTGCGGCCGCGGCGGCGCGGGCCGTCGTCGTCGGGGTCGTCGACCGGCGAGGCGTACTCGGTGGCGTCCTCGTCGTGCTCGGCCTTCCACGGCATGAGCTTCTGGCGGCGTTCCTTGCGCAGGCGCTCCTGCTCGGCCAGCTCGTCGTGGACGGCGGAGAAGCGGGCCAGCGTGTGGTCGACCTCGCGACGCTTCTTGACGTCGTCGCTGATGGCCTCCATCTCCGTGGTGAGGCTGGCCGGGTCGATGGCCTCGCGCGGCTCCGGGCCCGCGTTGAGGCGGGCGGCGATGACGGGCGGCGCCGGGTCGGGAGCGGCGGGGCCCTCGTCGGCGAACCTCCGGCCGGGCACGTCGCCGACCGGCCGCGGTCCGCTGCCGTCCTCCGCGAGCCGGCGCGGTCCGCTGCCGTCGACCGGCACGACCGGTGGGCCTTCGGCGAGGCGGCGGGGTCCGCTGCCCTCGGGTCGGCGGCCGGGGCGCGGCGCGCCGGTCAGGTCGTGCGGGCCGCTGCCCTCGGCGGGGCGACGGGGTCCGTCGGCCGGGAGGCCGGGACGGGGGCGTTGGCCGGTGTGCTCGCCGGGCCGGGGCCCGTCCGCGAGCCGCCTCGCGATGCCGTCGGCGGGCGCGCCCTCGGCGACGCGGCGTCCGGGCGGTCCTGCTTCCTCGGGCCGCGGCCGGGGACCGCTGCCGTCCGGCAGGCGACGGGGCGCGTCGGGAGCCGGTGGCGGGTTGCCGTCCGCCGGACGTCGTGGCGCGAGGTCTTCGGGTCGCGGTCGAGGTCCGCTGCCGTCGGCGAGGCGGCGGGGCGCGTCGGGGGCCAGGTCTTCGGGGCGGGGGCCGCCGCCGTCCGCCAGGCGCCTGGGTGGTGCGTCGGGGGCGAGCCCTTCGGGCCGTGGCCGCGGTCCGCTGCCGTCGGGGAGCCGTCGACCCGGCGCGGCGCCGGGGAGGTCGGGGCGCGGGCGCCGGCCGGTGCTCTCGGCGGCACGTCGTGGCCCGGCCGGGTCCTGCGGGTGGCCGTTGGCCGGAAAGCGTTTGCCCGGCTCGCCGGGGGGCGCGGGGCGCGGGGCGGCGGGACGTCCCGGGCCGAGGTCGTCCGGTCGGCCGGCGTAACCGTTCGCGGGTCCGGCGGCCGGCGGGGGCGCGGGACGCCCGGGACGTGCCGGGCCGGGCTCGTCGGGACGGCGGCGGGCGCCGGTGTCCTCCGGCACGGGACGCGGCGTCCGGGTGCCGGTGCCGTCGTTCGCGGCGAAGAAGTCGTTCGGGGGCGGCGGTGCGCTCGGGCGGCGGCCGGCGACCGGCGGTGCGCCGTTGGTCGGCCTGGGCCGGGCGCCGGTGTCCTCCGGTGGCGGTGGCGCGTAGTCCGGCGGAGCCTGCCTGCGGGGCGGCTCCGGCGCGGCACGGCGGCCGGTTCCCTCGGGGGCGTGCCTGCCGTTCTGGGGCGGCGTGGGTCTGCGTGGCGGCTCTGGCTCGGGCGCGGCGCGCCTGCCGGTGTCCGACGGACCGGGCGGGACCGGGCGGGGGATGTTCGTGCGGCTGTGCTGTTCCAGCAGGTCGGACACGCTCAGCCCGCCATCGTCCAGCGACCTGCGGCGACGGCCGGTCGGCTGGTCCTCCTGAGGGGCCTGGTCACCTCCGGGTCCGGGGCCGCCACGGCGGGGCTCGTCGGGCACCCGGTCTCCCTTCAGCTTCGGTCATTAGTCGGTCGTCATCACGAGTTGACGACAGCAAGGACACATTGGTTGCACCAACGGCGTGTCACTTGCCTTGGCGATACTACGGATGACGGCCAGTCCTGACGACCACTCCCGGTGATACAGGGGTCGGCAGTACTCGGTTGCGCGCAGCAGACTACGTCCGAAAGGGTGAGTGGACGTGAGGTGTCAGTAACCGGCGACCCGCGATTCGGCTATACCTCGTCGCCCGGAAGCGGCACCCGCCAGGAGGACGCGGCCGTTCTCGCGGTAGGCGACGGCGTTCCGTCCTGACTGCTTGGCGGTGTAGAGCAAGCTGTCCGCGCGCAGGAGTTGCTGCTCCGGGGCGACCGGCGGACGGGTCGGCGCGCCGGCCGGCGGCGGCTCGTAGGCCAAGCCGATGCTGACGGTCACTCGCAAACCGGGCGCGAGGGAAGCCCAGGCGTGACGCTCGACACGCAGCCGGGCCGACTCGGCGATCTCCACGGCCGGCTCGGGCTCGACGTCGGGCAGCACGAGGACGAACTCCTCGCCGCCGTAGCGGGCGCAGAAACCGCCCTCCGGCAGCTCCTCCTGCAACAGCTCGACCACGCGCTGCAACACCCGGTCGCCCAAGAGGTGCCCGAACGTGTCATTCACCTGCTTGAACCAGTCCAGGTCGATCAACGCGATGGCGAGGCCCGCCGCGGTGGAGCCGCGCTCGGCGACCATGTCGAGCAGTCGCTCGTCCAGGTATCTGCGGTTGTAGCTGTCAGTGAGGCTGTCGCGCAGGCTCTGCTCGCGCGCCTCGGCGTGCTCGCGGCGCAGGCGGTCGACCTCCCGGCGCAGCTGCTCGGGCACCTGCGGCGGGTCGTCCTGGTCGGCGTAGACCAGGTCGAACGCCGAGCGCAGGTGCTGGTAGGCCTGCCGCCACTGGCCCCGGGAGGCGAGCAGCGCGGCGATCGACTCGTGCAGTTGCACCAAGCCGGTGCCCTCGCTCTCGGACGCGGGCATGCCTCCTCCGGGCCGGCCGTCGCGGTCGGACTCCGCGACTTCGGGTCGCAGTGCGGTCATCGCGCTCACCTCCCTCCTTGCCAAGGTGTCGTCTGATACGAGGCGACGCTTGAGCCGGCGGGACGCGTCATAGAGGGATTTCCCTCGACTGGTTGACCGTGCACTGCTCCGAACTAGTGGCATTCGGTGATCGAAAAGCCGAGAAGTTCACGGAGCGTGGTCAACCGGGTCGGCGTCACCTCAATTGACGCACGGGGCGAAGCCGTAGGCCTTGCCGTTGAGCAGGACGACGTGCTGCGAGCCGATCTGGCTGCCGATCTCGGAGCCCTCCTGCACGACGGTCAGCGTGACCGCGACGACCAGCACCACGCCGCGCGGGTGCTCGTCCTCGCCGGGCGGCGCCCACGCCGGGTCCAGGCGCAGCGTCGACATGGTCGGCTGCACCTTGATCGTGCCCGCGGGCAGCTCGCAGTCCTCGTCGCGGAAGTCCGGGTGCTGGGTGTCCTTGAGCAGGTCGCGCTGCTCGCTCGTGCCCTGCCCGCCCGCCTCGTTGAGGTCGGCGAAGTAGCCGGACACCAGCTCCCGCTCCACGTCGGTGACCTGGAGCGGACGGGCCACGCCGGTGATCACCGAACCGCAGCCGGCCAGCAGGAGGGCGCACGCCAGCGCCATCGCGGCGCGCACCGCCTCAGCCACCCGAGTGCAGTTCGTCGGCGCCGACGGGCACGGTGACGTCCTCGGGGTCGTCCAGCCAGCCCTCGGGCAGCACGACCTTGCCGGGCGAGCCCTGCCGGCCGCGCGGCTCGTCGGCGTTGTCCGGGAACTCCAGCGTCGGGTCGAGCCTGCCGACCAGGTCGTCCAGCTCGGCGAGGGTGGACACCATGGCGAGGTTGCGCCGCAGCTCCGCGCCGACCGGGAAGCCCTTCAGGTACCAGGCCATGTGCTTGCGCAGGTCACGCAGGCCCTTGTCCTCGCCGAGGAAGTCCGCGAGCAGCGCGCCGTGCCGGCGCAGGATGTCCGCGACCTGGCCCAGGCGCGGCCCCGGTGGGATGGGCTCGCCCCGGAACGCCGCCTGCAGCTCGCCGAACAGCCACGGCCGGCCGAGGCAGCCGCGCCCGACGACGACGCCGTCGCAGCCGGTCCGGGCGACCATGTCCAGGGCGTCCCGGGCGCTGAAGATGTCGCCGTTGCCGAGCACGGGGATGCTGGTCACGGCCTCCTTCAGGCGGGCGATGGCGGACCAGTCGGCCTTGCCGGAGTAGCGCTGGGACGCGGTGCGGGCGTGCAGGGCGACCGCCTGCGCGCCCTCGTCCTCGGCGATGCGGCCCGCGTCGAGGTAGGTGAGGTGCTCGTCGTCGATGCCGATGCGGAACTTCACGGTCACGGGCACACCGGCGGGCTCGGCGGCGCGCACCGCGGCACGCACGATCTGCCGGAACAGCTGCCGCTTGTACGGCAGGGCCGCGCCGCCGCCCTTGCGCGTCACCTTGGGCACCGGGCAGCCGAAGTTCATGTCGATGTGGTCGGCCCGGTCCTCGGCCACGATGATCTTCGCGGCTTCGGACATCGACTTCGGGTCGACGCCGTAGAGCTGCATCGAGCGGGGGCTCTCGTCCGCGCCGAACGTGATCATCTGCATCGTCTTGGCGTCGCGTTCGACGATCGCCCGGGCGGTGATCATCTCGCAGACGTAGAGCGACGTGGGGCTGCCGAACTCGCGGCAGAGCTGCCGGAAGGCCACGTTGGTGATGCCCGCCATGGGTGCGAGCACGACGGCGGGATCGACCGGGTGGCGGCCGATCTTCAGGGGCTTGGTGGCGTGCAGGGCGGTGGACATCGCCGTCCATTGTCGCCCAGCGCTGGTAGTGGTGGGTGCCACATCACCGAATCGCCCTCACCCGCCACCCCTCCTCCAGCTCCAGGACGTGCCCGGTCGTGGACGTGAGGTCGGCGTCCGCGCGGGCGCGGGCGCGCAGCCCGGGCACCTCGGCGGTGTACCGGCGGTGGGTGCGTGCATCGGGCCAGAACGTGGCGACGAGGTGGCGGTCCGCGGACAGGCGCGCGACCACGCCGCCGAGCACGCCCGCCGCCACCATCGCCGGCGCCCACACCTCGCGCTGGACCTCGGTGAAGTGCTGCTGGGCGCCCTCGGCGAGCCGGCAGTCCGCGACGCGCAGCACGGGGCCCTCCAGCGCCTCGGCCACGGTCGCCGCCGTGCCGGGCAGGGTGAGCACCGTCTCACCGACCGCCACCGCGATGTTCCGGTAGCCGCTCGCGTCGGCTACCGCGTCGTGCCGGTCGCGAAGGAACACCTCGTGGCTCGCCGCGTCCGCCCACAGCGCGAGCACGTGCGCGCGGCCCGTTCGCGGGTCCCAACCGCCGACCTGCCCGACCAGCCCGGGCTGGTCGGCGATGACCGTCCACCTCGCTTGGGCCGCGTCGAACACGTCGCGCGATGCCTCCGGCACGTCACAGGTGATCCACTTCGCGAGCACCAACGCCTCCGTCCGTCGAGGCCGTCGATCGTGCGACATCGAGGGCGCTGGAGGTCAAGGGCCGGCGTCCGCGGCGGGATGGGGAGTGCGGCGAGCTCAGAACGGCACGGTGAGGCAGCCGAGCCGGGCGCCCGCCGTGCCGGCGTGACCGGGCTCGGTGTGGGTGTGCTCCTCGTGCAGCACGATCGACCCGGCCCGCCGTTCGCCGAACTGCCACGCCACCCGCGTCATCGCCTCACCACGGCCGTGCCCGTCGGTGGTGAAGTCGAGCCAGATCTCGTTGCGCGGGTTGGCGAACGCGGGATCCGTCGCACCGCCTTGGACGTGCTGGTAGTGCGGTCCGGCATCGGTCGGCTCCGTCCCGCAGGGGTTCACGTGCGCGTGCGCACCGTAGTCGCGGTCCGGCAGCAGACCACTGGCGCGCAGCAGCACGACCGTGCCGCCGTCCCTGGGCGCCACCACGACCTCCGCCCGCGCTCCGGCGGGCACGCGGGGGTCATAGCTGATCAGTTCCCCAGCCACGGTCGTGACCGAAGCCGCAAGGGCGAGTGCCGCTACGAGGTGCATGGCACCTACTTATCGCCCACCCAGGGGCCACGCCAGCGCGATCACCCGTTCCGGTGGCGTCCCACACACATTCGCATTCCGGGCGCAGCACAATGGAAAAGAGTGGGCCGCCAGGGACTCGAACCCTGAACCCGAAGGTCGTGGATCTCACCCGCCCATCGTCTGTTGAAACCTTCCGGCATCAACCACTAGCTGCAAGATTTCCAAAAGCGAACCACCACTGTGGATCGAACGACGTGGTCCTCTGTCGTCGTTACTCGGGGGTAACCGAGGGAGTCGATCTTACCGCCGAAAGATGCCCTCCGCGCCCACAACCATCCACGGTCACTCGCCAACCGCTCGTGGCACTGGCAGAGGACCCCTGCGCAGGATCTGGCAGCACCGCCGCAGCAGGTCCCTGACCTGTGATTCAGCTACTGCTGCACCTGGAGCGCCGCGTTCTGTTCCATATAGGTTCCGTGGATAACGCGACGTCTTCGCCCAGAGCTACAAACGACAAGGCCATCTGCGGCCCTGTCTGATGTCGGCAGAGTGAAGGCGGGCCGTGATCACCGCTGCCTCAAGATCAACACCGATCTTGGGCTGGTTTTACTCGATCTGACGAGTCGATCACAGGGCGGGACGTCTATGCTTGCCCGATGACGGGTGTAGGTGAAACCGTGGATCCACGTGACCTCTATCGCTTGAGTGCCCGCCCGCTTGGCGAAGGAGGCTACGCGCGTGTTTGGCGTGCGCATCACAAAGAGTCAGGTCTGGAGGTCGCGCTTAAACGAGCGTTTCCAAAGCTTGACGCCTATAACCGAATCAAGCGGGAAATTCATGCTCAACAAAGCCTTGCGCACCCCAACATCATGCCCATCCAAGATCATGATCCCGGATTTCGCTGGTACACAATGCCGGTAGCTGAAGGCACTCTTCATACGCTCAGGAATGATCTTGACGAAGAAGTGCTGATGTCCATCCTGCTTAACCTTGCAGATGCACTTGAGGTTGCACACGGTCAAGATTTGATTCATCGGGACATATCTCCGAGCAATATCTTAGCTCTTTCTGGTGGTAGTGCAGGTAAGTTTAGATGGGTGTTGGCCGATTGGGGAATGGTACGACACCCTCCCAGTCTTGTCTCACAGCAGCTCACTCAAACGGGCCAAGGCATGGGTACGCCCGGATTTAACGCTCCCGAACTTGATGATGATCCACGAACTGTCACACCGGCGGTCGATGTTTATAGCTTGGGACGTATCGCCGCGTGGTTCGTGACGGGTAATCGACCAGTGCGTGGACGTCGACTTTTGCCCGACGGCACCATGATTCATTGGCGACCATTTGTCGCGAATTGTACGCATAAAGAAGTGAGTCAGCGAGTCTCGGATATAGCTGGTTTGAGGGACCTGCTGCGACGGGTTATTAGCGAGCGCGAAGAGTCGCCAGAGCGGCGTGCGCGAAACCTCGTCAATGGGTTGTTGAGGGGAGCAACGGAAAATCTCGACTCTTTGATGTCATTAGCGGAGGCGTACGCGAACGACGTTGATCTATATCTTGACCATCTTGCTCGCGTTCCTACAGCAAGCTTGCACGGTTGGGCTGCAAGCGAGCCAGATCGATCCGCTGCGCTTGCTATCACAATGGCTCAGCATGTCGTCGATGGTCCGTGGGGCGACAGGGATCTTCAGTATGTGGGGACACCTTTGGGTTTTGTCCACACCATTTTGCGTGCGATGGTCGATGTGGGCAAATTGGGACTTGCTCAAGATCTCGCCACCCTCTTTTTCACGGCAGACGCGCGTTGGAAGGACGTTGGACAACGGATGCGCACGAGAGACTGGCTGGACGGTCTGGCAGGGCCAGCGACCGCGGTCATGGCGCGAGCCTTGGCTCACTGCGCTGACATGACCGCTGTCTCTGACTACTACACAGAAGGCGGCTGGCGCCCTGCAGCTCCCGTCCTTCAAGCCCTCATGACAGCGTGACAGATAATCGCCTACCGCCGTGGTGGTGACAGGCGTCACCTGGTAAGAATATCCAGGTGGCGGACTCAAGCACTCCCTTGCTCTCACCTGGGCTTCCAGCAGAGCCTGCATCCGGCCGTGGCCGGAGCCATGGCACGAGTGGCACAGAGCCGTTCGACCGATGGTTCCGCTATCCAGCAGGGTTCGCATCGGACTACGTTTCGTTGCTTCTGAAGCATCTCGCTCTGCCGGCCGGCAGTCTAATTATTGACCCGTTCGCCGGATCTGCGGTTACTGGGACCGCTGCACGCAACGCGGGTCTTTCCTTCTTTGGGATTGAAGCGCATCCGCTAATCGCCGAACTCGCAAATTTGAAGCTCAAGAGGCCTCCAGGTTCCCCTGCTGCGCTTCTTCGGGCTATCGACAATGTTGTCAATGTTGCCCGGAATAGAAAAGCCTCCAAATCATTGCTTGATTCAGAAACCGAGCTGGTCCGCCGCTGCTTTTTTCCCGACGTGCTCGCAGACTTGATCTCCATTCGAAATTCGATAATCAGTGGCACAGCGGGGGTTTGGGGAAAGTATGCAAAATGGGCGCTTCTCGCTACGTTGCGCGACGTAGCATCTGTCCGTGTTGGATGGCCCTATCAAAGGCCAGGCCAAGCTCGCCAACCGAGGTACGCTGACCCGTACGCTCGATTCCTGCAACGAGCGAAGGTGATATCTGAAGATATTGGTCTCATAGACTGGAATTCTGGCCTCGACATGCGCGCATACGTGAGTCAAGGCGACTCTCGACAGAAGCGCTCGTGGAAGAATTTGACTTCAGGTGAGGCGCACGGCTGTATTGCGTCACCACCGTATCTAAATAACTTTGATTACGCGGACGCGACACGTCTGGAACTGTACTTCTGGGGCGAGGTTTCGAGCTGGGCCGAGATGGTCACGAATGTACGTTCTGGCATGGTGACTGCCACAACACAGCAGAGTAGCGTAGGTGCCGCTTCGGAGGCTTCTGAGAGGTTGAACAGGTTCGCCGAGGTCGGAGCAGAAGTAAATGAGCTGGTCGATGCCCTGAAAGGGCATCGTACCCGACGCGGGCGAGGAAAAGAGTACGACAGAGTTGTCCCAGACTACTTTGAGGCAATCTCGGAGGTACTCGAAAATCTTGCGACGTCAATGCGCCCTAGTTCCTCCGTTGTATGGCTTGTAGGCGACAGTGCTCCGTACGGTGTCTATATTGATACGCCAGCAATAATTGGCCGGATTGCTGAACAAGTCGGTTTCACTATGGAAAGAGATGAAGTGCTCCGACGTCGCGGCCAACGGTGGGCGACTAACAAGACGCGACACGACGTGCAGCTATCTGAACGTCTCATTCTATTCCGTCGCAATTGATGGGTATGCAAATCATGGCGATCCTTGCTGCCGCGCTGAAGAGAATATTTCTATCAAATGCTGCTTAAGCGTTTGAGTGTCGGCTGCGCGCTCAAATACCATCGACCGATGAGCCAATTGTCCGGCTATGCTGCGAAACTCGCTCACTAGTTGATCGAAGGCCAATGCCAGTTTTTCTTGGCTCAAGCTGGGGCGTCTCGCGAGGTCGTTCGCCAGAAACCGGATGACCTCGTCCCGGTGCTCAGCTGGGACATAGAGACGTTCTCCTTCAGACCTGTTGTCATGCTCCACAGCCAACCGGTGGGCCAATCGGCGCCGCGCCTCACTCAGTGCATAGCCGCCTTTGAGTCGCTGCTCCCCGGCTGATCGCCCTCCGCGACTGCCTGAAATCACGGAGGCAAATCTCTCAGCTCCGGCATGGATCGCTTTATCGATCTGCTCACCTTCGGGAGTGTAGTGATCCCATCGAATAACGGCACGTGCGGGAGAATCAGACCTATTGGCAAGTAGCGCAATTACCAAGCCGACGGAAATCGCCTGAAGAACTTCTGTGCCCCGGCCACTCTGTAGTGCGATGACTTGATTGAGTCGTCCGCGAGACCACCCTCGGTATACCTGGAGCGCCTTTTTCTCGACCGATGATACTTCGGTAGATGGAAAGACTAGGTGTCCTTTGCTGAGGTCCTGACGTTCCAGTAGGGCTATTATTAGACGTCCTTCAACACCAATAATCAGTGTTTTGTCTCCGGCATCCACTAGTAGAGGCTCGCCGTATGGCATCCGCCTCAGTTCGGCTGGTGTTTGCGGCAAATTGCTAAGACGCTCTCTTAGGGTGTGTCCCCTGGCCACGGGGTCGAAGAAGCGCCGGCATCCTTCGAGATCCTCCTCAATTCTGCCTGGGCTTTTACCATACGTCAGACGCCATAGCTCAATTAGGCCTCGCATGAGAGTGGCCGACTCTTGCCCGGTAAGAACAGTCGGCACACCGAATACCTCGCGGACGTTATCTGCTATGTCAAAAAGACTCACGGTAGAAGTTCCTCCGCTATGTAACCGCGCCGCTCGAGGTCGCGGGCACGAGAAAGGCTTCGTTCGTCCGCAGAAGAAGATCGGCTCGGAATGGTTTCGAGCGGAAGAATAACGACAACTTGGTCGCGGTTAGACGTCCGTTGTCGAGTTATGAGGTAGTTGGCTAGGCTGGACATCCGTTCACGATCCAAGTATGCGTTGAATTCATCGAGTGCAATCAGCCGGTTCGCGGGAGGATTCTCGTCCCGATCCAAGCGGGCTACTTGAGCTTGTGTGTATGCGAATGCCTGCTGGCCACTTGAGAATGCCAGCAAGGGGCGCTCATGTGGTTTTCCGTCTACAGTCCAGGTTACTGTTAGATCATCGGCATTCAGCTTGATATTATCGCCGGAATTGAATAGCGCTTCACGTACGAGGTCGTCATCAAACCATTGGCGCACTTCCTCTGAAAGCCAGTGCCGTGTGGCAGCATCAAAATCGTAAGACCGTCCAACGGCTGCGGGGTTGTGTACTCGCATTGCGAGACTTTTTAATGCGGCACCGATACCCTGGACTGCGTGGAAGGTTTTCTCTAGTGAATTTCGGCCACCCTCAATCCGTACTGCAATATCCTGCAGGATCTCAGCCTGTTGTTCTTCGTCTGCGTCGGCACTGCTTTCAATCTGTGGTACGGCTCTACGTAGCCAAGTCAATTCTTCATTGCTGTGCAACCAGTCGAAGGCCGCCGCGATGATTTTTTTGTGCTCAGAAGCTGCGCGTGCTGCTCTCTCGGCTTGGTGGGCACTTTGCGACTCTTGTTTGACCATTTCGTCGAGGTCAGCCCGGGCGGTTTGACTGCGACCTCGGACCCGAGCAGGCTCGACCTCGATCTCAGCGCACAAAGTTGCGAGCGTGTCAGCGAGGGCTTCTTCACTCATGCCACCACCGAGCAGTTCGCGGGCCTGTTCAATACGGGCATGCTCTGCTTGCAGTTGCCGACTTGAGTTATCGACAGCGTTACGACTGGCGATCAGGTCATCAAGTGATTGTGTTCCGGTTCCAGGCAGATTCCTCGCTGCGGTCCCAAGACGACCCTGTGCCTTGGTCAAGCGTTCCTGTGCCTGCGTAACCGTTTGAAGCGCGTCGTCTACATCTGCGAGCATGAGCAGCTGATTCCGAGTGGACTCAATCTCACTTGTTAGTCGTTCGGAATCTGTGGAGGGAGCCTTATTGCGAAGCGACTCAAGCTGGTTTGTGAGTGCAGACCTAAGTTCCGCTACGGTCCATCCGGAATTACCATCTTGCGGCTCAAGCAACTGAGTGTCGTTCAGGCCATCGCGTTCGGCTTCTTCAAGTCGAAGCGTCAGATCTTCGAGGACATCGATTGCCAGGGGCGCGGAATTGATACGTGGAAGAATTTCGGTGAGCGTATTAAGACGTTCCGATGCAGCTTTCCTGCGCTGTTCGAGCGCCTCAGGATTTGGACTAATGCCAGCTTTGGCTGCGCTTCTTTCTAGTGCTGCTTCTGCTTCTCGCAGCGACTGGTCCTGGCGGTCGAGATATTTTTGAGCGAGGTCAAATTCGTGATCTGCTTTCTCGTCACGCTGTTGACGCGCGCTTGCAGTTAAGATTTGGCTATTCAATTGCTCCTTTTTGGTCTCGAATTCCTGCAATTGCGCTTCGAGTTCCTCAAGCTTGGCGTTTAGCTCAGGTCCGCGACCACGTACTTGGTCTAGTTGGTCAGCGATCTCGACTGCTCTTTCGAAAAGGTCGACCCGTCGACGAGCCTCGCTGGCTTTCGTAGATAGCGCGGCGGCTCGCTTCTTGGCTTCTTGTGCTGTCAATACTTCGGAATGCAAGGTTTCTGGCTTGCTATCTGCGATCCGTTTTGCTACCTGCTCAAGCAAGTGGTCGAGGGCTTCTTGCCTTTTTTGACCATGTTCCTCCACCCAGGCCGAGACTTGATTGTAAGCCTCTGTGACACGGTCTTCCAGCGCTTTTAGTGGCGTTTCTGCCACCGAGATGCGATACACCTTGAGTAGCGGTGACACATCGCGTAGCCTCGCCTCTTTTCCGTCAATTCGTACTGCGCCCAAAAGATCGCCTAAGGGCTCTGCTTGTGCTGGCCAGCGTTTTGGTTCAAGAACCCATTCGATCTCGTTGGCGTCATGCAATCCGGTGATATGGATACGCGCGCTAAGTATCTGATTGCGGAAGGTGCGCCAGGATGGATCGTCCTTAGGGAAGGGTTGATCGCCTGTGCAAAGCTGAAGGAGTTTAACGGCATTGGTCTTGCCGATGCCGTTGTACCCTTCGATCTTGCATAGGCTCAAGTCGGGTATCTCTTCGATTATACGAAGTCCGCGGACACACTCGGCCTCGATCTTAATGTGCATCGCTGACCAGCCTTTCCAGAACTGCTGCTGATTCGAACGGATCGGCAGCCAGAGCTTCGAGGACACCGAGGTCGACTTGTGGACCACTCGCCTCCTCACGTGGCAGACCCTGTCGGACAGCCGTGTTGACTTGACGAACCACACTCAGCATCTGCTGTCCGGAGTCCGACACCTGGTGCCTCCCAACGGATCAAGATCCGATCGTGTTGTGATCAGTGATCCTAGCGCATGGTTGCGCCAGGCGAGGTGTAGTTGGAGGTCGCATTGGAACCCGCTTAGTGAACCAAGGCGGACGTGCGCTGGAGTTGAGCGAGCGTTGGGGTCGACCGTCTAGCCTAGCCCGAGCGCAGCTTTGTCGGTTACTTGTCAGGTCAGTGGTACGCCGGGCGTCTTGCGTACCCCATTACTCCGGGGTGGGTCGGCCTGCTGATCAGGTGTTGTGTGCATTCCAACGTCGTAGCACCTTCGGCCGCAGTTGTTCATATCCATGACCGCGGTCGAGTGCCTCGCCGGTTGGTTGGCGGCTTCGACTGTGCTGCGTTTGGGAGTAGGCCCACTTCTCTGCTCGGCAGTGGGCTGGCTAGGCAGGTCTCATCTGTCACAATTTGAAAGTCTCACCCATTGGGGGATGCGCAAGGCGGCATACTTCAAGTTCGAGGGCTTCGTGTCATCCCGTCGACCTGGCCTCCGCCCGACCACGCGTGTCAAGGGGGCTCATTGGGCCACACTGGACGCGGGCGCTGGATCTGCCCCCTTGACACGCGTGGTTGCCCTCGTGGAGGTCGACGGGATGACACGAAACCCGGTCCCCGCTGGTAGGTGAGAAGCGCGGCACATGGCCATCCCGGAGACCTGCCGCGCGGCGAGCGCAGTCCTGTTGTTCTTATTGCGGTCCTTGTGGGGTCGGTCGGCCGCTGTCCCGTCTGGCTGGGTTAGGTCCTGCCTCTCGTCACCGGGCGCGGGTGGGTGGCCGAAGGCCGGGCCCCGCCCGCTTGCCCGAGTGACACAGGGACGGGGCCGTGAAGGCCCTGCCAGACGGGATGGGCAGAGTGCGGCCGAGCGGCCCCGAAGGGGCCGCCTTGATGAAGAAAAGAAACTCTGAACACCGTGGTCAGGCCGAACCAGCAGGCGCTGAGGCTGATGCCACGGTCGCGTGGTGAGCGGCGATGGCGTAGGAGTAGGGCATGGTCGCGGCGGTGGTGTTTGACGTTGGTGAGACGTTGCTGGACGACTCGCGGGAGTGGGGGGCTTGGGCGGACTGGGTTGGGGTGTCTCGGCACACGTTCTCGACGGTGCTAGGGGCGGTGACTGCGGCTGGGCGGGATAACGCGGAGACGTTCCAGTACTTCCGGCCTGGGTTTGATGTGGCCCGTGAACGGCGGTTGCGGGAGGAGGCTGGGGTGGGGGAGCGGATCGAGGAGGGGGATCTGTACCCGGATGTAAGGGTTGGGTTGGGGCGGTTGAGGGAGCTGGGGGTCTGGGTTGGGGTGGCGGGGAACCAGACTGCGCGGGCGGCTGAGTTGCTGCGGGGGTTGAGGTTGCCGGTGGATGGGTTGGCGACGTCTGGTGAGTGGGGTGTGGCCAAGCCTGCGGCGGAGTTCTTTGAGCGGGTGGTGGGGATGACGCCTGCGGCGGTGGCTGGTGATGTGCTCTACGTCGGTGATCACCGGGACAACGATGTGGTGGCGGCGAAGGCTGCCGGGTTGCGTACGGCGCTGATCCGGCGTGGGCCGTGGGGGTACCTGTGGGCGGATGACCCGTTGGTGCGTCGGGATGCTGACTGGGTCATCGACTCACTGCACGACCTGCCGGAACTGCTGGCGAACGGCTGAGACGTAGCCGCTCAGCGAGCGCCCGCCCAGGCGGCCAGGTCGAGTAGGCCGGAGCTGAGTGAAGGGTGGGTGCGGAGCAGCACCGACAGGGCTTGGCGGACCTGTGGGTGGGCGCGGACGTGTTCAGGTGCGGCCTGGCGGGCGGCCTGCAGGCACAGGTAGGCGTCTTCGTGGCGGCCGAGGTCGAGTTGGGCTCGGGCCAGGTCGATGTAGTAGTGCGAGCGGCGCTCGGCGGGTAGTTCGGCGGGCGGGTGCCAGGTGGAGGCTCGTTGGATGCCTGCTGCGTCGCGGAGCTCGGCGGCAACGGCCAGCTCGTGGATGCGCAGAGACGCTGGGCCGAAGGCGGTGCCGTGGTAGATGCCTTCGGGTGCGGCGTGGGCGGCGTAGCGGGCGGTGAGTAGGTGGTCGGCGGCGATGTCGGCTTTGCCTGCTCGGGCGGCGACGACCGCGGCTCGCATGTGGAGTGCGCCGAATGCGGCTGCGGTTGGTGCGTGTTTCAGGTCGCGGGTGGGGAGTTGGTCTGCGGCGTGGTCGAGGGCGCGGGCGGCGGTGTGGAGGTCGCCGCTGGCGAAGAACGTTTCGGTGCGCACGTACGCGACTGCTGCGGGGAGGAGTGCGTTGTCGGACTCGTTGGCTGTCGCGCGCATGAGGTCGATGAGGCGGGCCGACAGGTCGAAGTAGCGGTACTTGTAGGCCACGCCGTCGGCGGCGCGTAGGGCCAGGGTCAGCAGGGATGCGATGTGACGGCGGTCTGCTGGGGCGAGGAGTTGGCGGGCTCGGGCCAGTTCGCCGATCAGGGCGGGTAGGTGGCGGACGAGTTCGCCGTAGCGGGCTTCGAGGCGGTGCTCGTTCATGCGGGCGACGTCGGCGGCCAGCTCGGGGAGGCTTCGGGTGGGGCCGTCGTCGGGTAGGTCGAGGATGTCGAGCGCGCGGCGTAGCCGTGGGATGCCCACTTGCACGATGTCCAGCTCTTGGGCGGGCTGGGGCGGTGGTGGTTGGTCGACCGGCGCCCATGACTGGTGGGGCGAGTAGACCGGGCTCGGGTCGACGGTGCGGCTGGCGTAGAGGTTGCGGACGTCGTGGACTTCGCGCGCAGTGCCGTCGAACCAGCGCAGGTGGCGCGGGACGTGGAGGGCGTCGCACCAGCGTTCGAGGCGTTCGAGGTCGGTGACCGGGCGGCGGGAGCGTTCGACTTCGCTGACGCGGCCTTGGGTGAGTTCGAGCCAGGCGGCGAGGGTGGCTTGTGGGACGGTCGGGTTCTGTGCCTGGCGGTAGGCGCGGAAGACCTGGCCGATGTTGCGTGACTCGAATGCCTCGCGGAGGGTGGGCTTGGCCCAGAACTCCGGCGGCAGTGTCGGGGCGCGGAGTGTAGAAGCCGCGGTGCACCGGCCACAGTGTTCGCCCCGGTTGTCACTGGCCAGCAAGGTGTCACACGTGCGGCAGCGTCGCTTGGACGTGGTCACGTGGCCGTTCACCCCCTGGTCGAGCTGTGCCTACTTCGGAGTGTAACTCGGTGATTACTGCGCTGACCTGCGCTTAGTGGTGACGGCGATATCCGATCAGCCATTGGTATGGGATCGGTCTTCCTTCCGCGTGAATCTGGTCGAGTAAGTCCCAGGTGTACACGGAGGTCGAACCGATGGGGATGTACTTGCTCCTCCAGCCGGAGGAGGACGCCGAGTCGGCGTTGGTGGAACGGGCACAGGGACATCCGTCCCTGGTGATCTCGTCCGGTGACGCGCGGCTGACTGTGCAGATCGCCGGGCGTGAGGGTGGGGCGCAGCTCGCGATCAGCTTCGCGCGTGAGCTGGCGGAGTCGGCCACGCAGTTCGCCGACCGCTGCGAAGCGCTCACCAAGCTCGCACCGCTCGACTTCGAGCACTTGAGCGCCCTGGTGAACACGACTCCCGACGAGGTGAACGCGCTGACGGCTTCGAAGCGTGAGGCCGGGGAGGTCGACCAGTGAACGAGGTCGAGAACCTGAAGCCGTTGTGCGGTGAAGTGGAGTTCGCGGGGCTGCTGGACACGATGGTGACGACGGCTCCGCCGCGAGTGTTCGCCGTGGTGCAGGAGTTCGGCGAACGCGTGGACGCGTGGGTCGCCGCGTGGGGCTTTGCGTTCGAAGACCGTGCGGAGGTCTTCGCAGTGGATGACCACTCCCGCATGAGTCTCGGCAAGCCCGAGAACGCGTTGCACCTGTTCAGCAGCAAGCGCCACCAGCTGAGGGCACGACTGGTCTGGCTGCCCGACGTCGGCGAGCGTCCGAAGCCGGAGACGGCGGAGGTGGCTACCTGCTCGGTGTAGCGGTCGAGGTCCGGGTTCTGCGGGGAACGGCAAGGGGGCGTGGTGTCTGAAGAGGACGACTGGACGGCGGAGGACTGGCGGGATCTCCACGCCCAAGCCTCCGAAATCCTGGTGCGCCTGGAAGAACTCAGTGATCGGCTGAGTCGGGTCGAGGCTCGTCTGGCGTGGTCCCGAAAACCTCAGTCTCGACAGCGGCGACGCGCCGGCTGAGGTCGTCCAGGACCGAGTTGATGCGGTCGAACATCTGCCGAAGCTCATGCGGTGAGGGCACGTCGTCCCCCGCATGGGCTTCGGGCTTCTTCACCACGATGGTGCCCTCGCCTTGGCGGGAGATGACCAGTCCTTCGTTGCGGAGCTGGTCCAGCGCCTTCTGCAACGTCATCACGGCACGGCCGTACTTGGTCTGAAGCTCGGTCAGGGACGGGAGCTTGTCGCCGATCTCGACCTCGTCGGACGCGATGTAGTGGCGCAGGTCGTCTGCGATCTGCTGGTACGCAGGTCTGCGGTCGGTTGCGTCGGGGCGCATGGACAGACTGTAGCGATAGAGCTAGCACTGCTGGAAGTCACTCGATCGGCCTAGTGTCTCTTATAGCTCTACTAGCTATGTTGGTTGTAGCGACAGGGCGGCAACGGGTCGTCCGGGGAATTGGAGGTACCGCGAGATGGCGCTTCAGGACCTGCCGGTGATGCTGAACGGCTACCGGCTCATGATCACGGAGGCTCCCGCCGCGAAGATGCGCGAAGCCGACGACGGCACGGTCACGCCGGTGGTCGACCGCACGTCGGGTGAGGTGCAGTACGTGGTGACGTTGTTCGCCAAGCCGTTGCCGGTGGAGGGTCGCAAGGCGGGCAAGGGCGAGGAGATCCGCGTCAACCTGCCCGGCGACCCCGGTGAGGGGTTCGAAGAGGGCATGTACGTCGAGCTGGTCAACGCGGTGGTGAACACCTACGAGATCCCGGACCGTGTGGACCCGCGCAAGATCGCCTCGGCCGGTCTGTGGTTCAAGGCGGCCGGTCTGAAGCCTGTGGCGCGACCGGTGCGCAGCGCGGCCTGATCATCGCGCCCGCGCTCTGACTATTTCGAAGCTCCTGCCCGGGGCTGCCTGATCTTTGTCAATTCCACAGTGGGTAGAGCCATGCCTGAATCCGGCGCTCGCACGATGAGCGCCGGGGTTTTCGGTGAGCCCGGAGTCGGCTTCGTCGGTTCCGGGTTCGCCGTGGTCCCCGATATCGGAGGTGGGTTGTGCTCGAAGTCAACGATTATCCGGTCAAGGTCAATGTCGAGCCTCCGGAAGGAACGGAGTTGAAGGAAGCGATGACCGCGCTCGGCCGGATCTGTTCGCAGGGTGACGGCTACGTGCTGACCGTGCGCTCTCGGCGGGTGTTCCGTGCTGTCGGGTCGCGCGGGATGCGCCGGTCGGCGGCGTGGGAGACGGCGGCGGTTCACCGGCTGGGCAACCTCGCCTTGATCTTCCCGGTGCCGGAGCCGGTGGTCCTGCGGACAGGAGCCGTGCGCGCGCCCGTGAACCTGCTGCTCCCTACGCAGTTGGGGTTCGAGGTGGCGGAAGCGTGGCGCGAGCTGGCGGGGTCGGCTGCGCACGAGGAGGGGGGTGTGGATGGCAGGACAGAACAAGCGAGCTGAGGAGCGGTACGCGAACCTCGTCAACGCGATCGACTTCGTCACGGAGCAGTTCGGCCCGTTGGACAGGCTGATCGCCAAGATGCGGGAGAACCCTTCTCCGCCGGGTTCGTGGCGGGTCACGCCGCCTGACGAGTTGAAGAGGTTGCTCGCCACGGTTCAGCAGAGCCTGACGAACTTGAAAGACCAAGCGGCCCGTTATGAGACCGAGCTGAAGACTCAGGAGTGGAAGGTCTGATGTCACAGGAACTGACCACGGCTTTGGAATGCCTGGACAAGTCCATGCGGCAACTGCGCCTGGCCATGCTGGACGTCCCGTATCGGCGGGAGGGGTTCAAGAGCCAGCACAACACGTTCGTGCGGTCGGTCGCGGTTCTGCGGACCTCGTTGTCCTACTCGCGATCGCAACTCGAACCGGCGTCCGCTCGTCGGCGTCGGCGGGGCAGTCCGCGCAAGTAGCGCATCTCCATGTCACGGCAACGGCCGATCACTGCTTCCCGGTGGTCGGCCGTTGCCGTGCCTGACAGAAGGGAACGAAGTATGTCGCAGACGACTACGGGCGCGTCCCGTCGTTCAGTTGGGTGGGAGTTCCGCACGGCGAGGTGGTTCGTTCGCCATCCCGGTGCGGTGGTTGGTCCTGGCGCGCTCGGGGCCTCGGCGGTCGAGTTCGGGCCTGAGGTGACCAGCGGCGTTGTCGGTGGCCTGGCGGTGGGCACCGCGGCTTGGTATCGGGCGCATCCGGACACGTTCGATACGTGGGCCGCGCCGGTGTTGCGAGCGTGGCGGCGTCGGTGGGCTGGTGCCTACACCGGTCGCCGTTGGGTGAACCTGATGGGCTCGTGTGGGTTGACCACGGTGCACTACCGGACCGGGGAGGTCCTGGTGCCGCGTGTGCTGCGGGTGCGGTCCTGGTCTCCGTCCATTGACGTGGTGCGGGTGCGGTTGGTGCCTGGTCAGGCGTTGCGGGCGTTCTCGGCGGTGTTGCCGGAGTTGGCGGCGACGCTCAAGGCCGAGCGGGCCGCGGTCGAGCAAGGCAAGCCCGGTGAGGTCGTGCTGATCGTCCAGCGCGATGAGCCGTTCGACCGTGTGATTCCGGCACCCGCCATGCCTGAGTCCTCCGACGCGGTGAACTTGCGGTCGCTGTGTCTGGGGGAGACGGAGCTGGGCGGGGAGTGGCGTGAGCCGCTGATCGGCACCCATCACCTGACGGCCGGTGCTACTGGTGCGGGCAAGAACTCGGTCGTCATGGCGAAGTTGCGGGCCGTTGCACCGATGATCCGTGACGGGCTGGTGCGGCCGTGGGTGTGTGACCCGAAGCTGTTCGAGTTCGTGGCGCTCAAGCCGATCCTCTATGGCCGGTACGCGGACAACCCGGAGGACTGCGCCGAGTTGATCGAGCGGTTCGTGGACAACATGGGCCGCAAGCAGAAGCGGTTGCAGCGCAAGGGGAAGCGCTCGGTTCCGGTGTCGCGTGAGCACCCGGTGGACTGGCTGATCCTCGATGAGGTCGGCTTCCTGATGTCCTACAACTCGGAGTACGCGCACGAGATCACCAACGCCTGCGCCGTCATCTCCTCGATGGGCCGCGCGACCAATGACGTGCTCGACGTGTACGTGCAGGAGCCGTCGAAGGACGTGCTCCCGATCCGCGACTTGCTCCCGCACCGGGTCTGCCTGCGGGTGACCTCGGAGCGGCACCCGGACATGGTGCTCGGTGAGGGTGCCCGTGAGCGTGGCGCGATTGCCGACGAGATCCCGGCCGACCCGTCCAGCGCCGGTATCGGCTACCGCGTCGACCCGCGTTCCCGCACGCCTCGCCGAGTGCGCGCGGCCTACACCAGCGACCACGACATTGACGAGTTGGTCGCGTTCGTCAAGGCCGGTCCGACCGACTCCGGTTCGGGCCTGCGCGTCGTCGCCTGACCTCATCACTTACTGACTTACGGAGCTTTGCCATGCCTTCGAACAGCTCTCGTTCGCTGGACCGGATCATCCGCACCTTGCGGTCGCTCATGCGGTCTACGGGCCTGCCTCGACCGGACCGCTTGCTCATCTCGACCGTGTCCGGCTCGGTGCACGTCGAGTTCACTTCCGGTTCGGCACCTGACCGCCTGGCGGCGCTGCTGCTGTGGGTCTCGCGCTTGGACGGCGTGACGCTCACGTGGACGCTGCGCCCTGACCACACGTTGAGCGTGGCGGCGACTGCCCGGAACGGCGCGGGCTTGGCGTTTGGCCTGACCGCTTCGGCTCCCGTCTCCAGTCTCGGGGCCGCCACGGCTGGGCAGTCCGCGGTGACCCTCGGCCCGTTCCGGCTGGTTCCACTCGTGGTCGAGCCGGTCACATTCGAAGAGGTCGCCCGCCTGGTCCACCTCGGCCGCGCGGTGGCAGCTCGTCGCCGCGTGGCCGGGGCAACGGCTGCGTGAGCGGGCGACCATGCCGCACACGATCAAGTTACGGCGCGACGTGTTCGCCAAGGCCGCTCGGCTTGCCGGTTTCCGGTCGGCGTACGCCCTCGCCAAGGCAATGGACGTCAACCGCTCCACGGTGGCTCGTGTGCTGGCCGGTGACTTGCAGACCGGACCCGCGTTCATTGCCGGGGCGCTGCTCGCGCTTACTCCGATGCAGTTCCACGACCTGTTCGACATCGTCCCGGACCAGCGGCGGAGCCCTGAGGAGGTGAGCCGTGTTCCGCAAGCACAGGACCGATGACCAGGGCGAAACGCGCACCGTGCAGAGGCTGCGCGCCCGTCTCGCCGAGTCCCACCAGCTGCACGACCTGACGTCGGACCCGCTGTTGCACGCGGTCCGCCTGGAGCGCTTCCGCGTCTCGGTTACCCGCTCCATGTGGTTCTTCCTAGCCCTGGGCCTGGGCTTCACCACCACCGGAGTGCACGAGTTCCTAGCCGGACACCTGACACCAGTCGCCGCGCTGTGGTGGGGCGCGTGGCTGGTCGAACCGGCCTTGGCGGGCATCCTCGTCACGCTCCTGCGCTGGGAAGCCGAGATGCTGTCCCACGGCCAGGACGTCGACGCCGCCCCGGTCGTCTGGCTCAAGCGGCTCCTGCTCGGCGCGACCCTGGTCACCAACGTGTGGTCATCGCTGCGCCCGCCGTCCGGCCAGGTCGAGTACGGCGTGGTCTTCCTCCACATCGTGGTGCCGCTGGTCGTGTTCCTGATCGCTGAGGTCATGCCGGTCATCCAGCACCGCTGCAACACCGCCCGTGACCGGGTGATGGCCACTGCGGCACCAACTTCGACCACCGCCACCACGGCCCTCAGTGCGCCGCGTACGGCGCTCAAGCTCCCGTCCCACCTGCAAGCCGTCCTCGGCACCAAAGCCGCTGAAGTCCGCGAACAGGGCCGCGCCATCACTCCGGCCGACGTGCAGGCCGCGGTGAACGTCCCTGACGCCTTCGCGGCCCAGCTCGCCGACCAGCTCAACGCCGCCTGACCACGGAAAGGAGGAGCCTTTGGTCCTCGCACTCGAAGATCGCATCGCCGACCGGGTCCAACGGGCCGACTACCGGGACTGGCGCGACAAGGTCACCGCCACCGGCGGATGCCTCGCACCGATCCGCCTGTTCGGAGCCTGGCAACTCCACAACCTCGACAGTACGAAAGTCCTCGCCCGGCTCGGAGGCGACGTCATGGTGCCATGCGGCAACCGCCGCGCCTCCGTCTGCCCGTCCTGCTCCGACCGGTACGCGGCCGACGCCTTCCACCTCATGCGAGCGGGCCTGTCCGGCGGCAGTAAGGGTGTCTCTGAGACCGTCGCAGAGAAGCCGCGAGTGTTCGCCACCCTGACCGCCCCATCCTTCGGCGCGGTCCACAACCGGCGCACGACCGCTGGCGGCAAGGCGCGGCCGTGTACGGGGTGCGGGGCCTTTCACCATCCCGATGACCCTCGCATCGGTGGCGCGGTCGATCCGGATAGTTATGACTACGTCGGAGCGGTGTTGTGGCAGGCGCACGCCGGGAAGCTGTGGCACCGGTTCACGATCGCGCTGCGGCGGGCGCTGGCTCGTGCGGCTGGGCTGACGGTGCGGGACTTCAAGAACCACGCGCGGCTGTCGTACGCCAAGGTCGCCGAGTACCAGCGACGCGGCCTGGTCCACTTCCACGCCGTCATCCGCATCGACGGCCCAGACGGCTCGCACGACCCGGCGCCCTCGTGGGCAACCGTGGACTTGGTCGACCAAGCGGTTCGGGCTGCTGCTCGCTCCGTGTTGGTCGAGTCCTTTCGGCCGGACGGCACGGTGCTCGACCTGGTCTGGGGTGAACAGGTCGACGTGCGCCCCATCCGGGCCGCCTCGGCGCACCAGGTCGAGGACGACGCCGGGGCGGTCAGTGACGGCAAGCTCGCGGCCTACGTGGCCAAGTACGCGACCAAGGGCACAGGAGCGCGTGACACGCCTGACCGGCCGATCCGGTCGCAGCTCGACATCGACCACCTGAGGGTCTCCGACCACCACCGACGCATGATCCAGACCGCGTGGGACCTCGGTGACCTGCACTTCTACGACGAGCTGAACCTGCGGAAGTGGGCGCACATGCTCGGCTTTCGGGGCCACTTCCTGACCAAGTCCAAGCACTACTCGACCACCTTCAAGCGCATCCGCGAGGACCGGCGGGCCTTCCGAGCGGCCGAAACCCTCGACCGGCTCGGCCTGGCCGCCGAGGAGGTGATCGTCGTCAACGACTGGGCGTATGCGGGCTCCGGCTACGCCAACGACGCAGAGCGCGAACTGGCCTCCGGCATCGCCGAACGCCTCCGCGCACAACGCCAACGCCAATACACAGAGGAGGACGCAGCGTGAACGAAATCTGGGACATCGAGCAGGTGGCGGCCTACCTCCGCATCCCGGTCAACACCATCTACCAGTGGCGGACCAGGAAGTACGGCCCTCCCGGTCGGCGGGTCGGCAAGCACCTGCGCTTCAACTCGGCCGACGTCAAGGCGTGGTTCGAGTCGCTGCCGACCGAGGCGGCCTGATGGGCAGACGTCCGATGCCGGTCGGTACCTACGGCAAGATCAGGGTCGAGACGCTCGGCCCGAAGCGGTACCGGGCTCGTTGTCGGTACCGCGACTTCAACGGCAAGGTCTACGACGTCGAGCGCATGGGCACCAGCCGCACGAACGCCGAGAACAACCTCAAGGCGGCTATCCGCGACTGGGTGACACCCGTAGCGGGAGCGACCGTCACGGCAAGCACGAAGTTCCGCGACGTCGCTGCCCGGTGGCTGGCCGAGCTAGTCCGCGACGCCGAACGGGAGTTCCGCTCCTGGGGCACGGTCGACACGTACCGCAACCGGCTCGAAGGGCTCGTGCTCCCCGCAGTGGGAGACCTGCGGATGAACGAGCTGTCCACGCCGATCCTGGACGCCCTGTGCAAGAAGGTCCGGGACAACTCCAGCGCCAGCTCGGCGAAGACGGTCAGGGCCGTTCTGAGCGGCGTCTGTGCCTACGCAGTCCAGCATGGGGCGCTTGAGGCCAATCCGGCGCGGGAGATCACTCGCCTGGAGAGCAAGCGGGCGAAGAACAGGCCGCAGAAGTCGCGGGCGTTGACCGCGGTGGAGGTGCTCGATCTGCTCAAGAAGCTGGATCAGGACGAGCGGGCGGTGAAGGACGATCTGCCGGACCTGATCAGGTTCTTCCTGGCGACCGGGGAACGGACGGGGGAGGCGCTGGGTGCGCACTGGCCGGACTTCAACGAAGAGGCACGGGAGCTGGCGATGTCCGGCAACGTCATCCGGGCGCGTGGGCGAGGGCGTGTCGTGAATCGGGGCAAGACGGAGAACGCCGAGCGACCGATTCCACTGCCGGATTGGTGTGTGGCCATGTTGGTGGAAAGGCGGGACAAGGCGGCCGACCTCGGCGGTCCGATCTTCCCCAGTTCGACCGGCACGATCCGTGAAGCAACTAACGTCCGCAATCGCGCCTGGAAGCCGTTCATCCCCCGAGCGGGCTACGAATGGGTGACTTTCCGAACCTTTCGGAGGACCGTCGCGACGCTGCTCGATGAGGCAGGCTTGACGGCGAGGCAGATCGCCGACCTGCTCGGTCACTCCCGGCCGTCGATGACGCAGGACGTGTACATGGGCCGCAGGTCACCCGGTCGGGCGGCGGCGGACGCGCTCGGGGCGGTCATCCGGTAAGTGAGGGGTAAATGGGGGCTTCGAAGTCGCTCGGCCTCCGACAGATCGTCGTGACCTGCGAGTCTGGTGGGCCGCCAGGGACTCGAACCCTGAACCCGAAGATTAAAAGTCTCCTGCTCTGCCAATTGAGCTAGCAGCCCGTGGCCGACAGCTTACCGAGACCGGGGCTCCCGGTGAGCGAGGTGGTCGACCGGGTGGTGTGGGTGGCGTCACGTTCGGTCGCACGGCGTACGGAGCAGTGCAGGTCAGGGGGTTGAGGCTGCATCCCGGAGGCGTATGCGGACTACGGTGGGGGTCGTGCGGGTGGCTACTTGGAACGTGAACTCGGTCAAGCAGCGGGTGCCGCGGTTGTTGCCGTGGCTCGACCAGAGGCAGCCCGATGTCGTCTGCCTGCAGGAGACGAAACTCGCGGACGACGCGTTCGTGGCCCTGCTCGGTGACGAGTTGTCCGCCCGCGGCTACGAGGTGGCGGCGCACGGCGAGAGCCGGTGGAACGGCGTGGCGATCCTGTCGAGGGTCGGGCTGGACGACGTGGTCGACGGGCTCGCGGACGGGCCCGGGTTTCCGCACCCCGAGGCGCGGGCGGTGGCGGCCACCTGCGGTGGGGTGCGGGTGCACTCCGTCTACGTGCCCAACGGGCGGACGCCGGACTCCGACCACTACCACTACAAGCTGGCCTGGCTGGCGGCGTTGCGGGACGTGGTGGCGGCCGGGCCGGCGGACGCCCTGGTCTGCGGCGACGTCAACATCGCGCCCACCGACGCGGACGTGTTCGACCCGGCGGCCTACGTCGGCCACACGCACGTGACCGGGCCCGAGCGGGAGGCGCTGGCGGCGCTGCGGGCGGTCGGGCTGCACGACGTGGTCCGCGACCGGTGGCCGGACGAACGCGTCTTCACCTACTGGGACTACCGCGCCGGCATGTTCCACCAGGACCTCGGCATGCGCATCGACCTCGTCCTGGCGTCCGGCCCGGTCGCCGCACGGGTCGAGGCCGCCTGGGTCGACCGGCACGCCCGCAAGGGCACCGGGCCGAGCGACCACGCCCCCGTGATCGTCGACCTGGACGAGGCGCCCGACGGCGACATCGGCCCGGTCGTGCCGCCGCCGTCCGCGCCGCGCACCCGCAAGTCGGTGAAGCTCCCGCAGTCCTAGCCCGCCAACTCGTCGGGCTCCAGGTCCGCGCTCCACGACGGCTGCGGCGCCAAGGCCAGCGCCACCCGCAGACCCGCGTCGCGCACCCCGGTGAACCGGCGCATCCGGGCCAGCCGGTTGAGCTGGAGCGACCGCGCGGCCAGCCGTTGCGTCACCCGGCGGCGCTCCGAGTCGTACCGACGCAACCCCGCGTCGACGTCGTCACCCGCCAGGCACTCCGCCAGCACGACGCCGTCGACGATCGCCTGGCACGCGCCCTGCCCGAGGTCCGGTGTCATGGCGTGCGCGGCGTCACCGAGCAGCGCCACCCGCCCGGAGACGTAGCTCGGCAACGGCGACAGGAACAGCAGCTCGTGCCGCAGCACGTCGGTGGCCGAGGCGAGCACGCGCGGGATCGGGTCGTGCCAGTCCGCGAACAACGAGAGGTCGGGCCCCATCGCGTACCAGTTGGTGCGCCCGTCGGCCTGCGGCGTGAGGCCGAACTTGCCGCCACGGCCCCACGTCTCACCGCCCGCGTCGACCGGGACGTCCACCGTGCCGCGCCACCCGACCGCCCCCGACCGGCGGACCGACGCGTCGAACAGCTCGCCGCGCACCGCGCTGTGGATGCCGTCCGCCCCGATGACGACGTCGTACCCGGCGCAGTCCGCCAAGCCCGCCGCCGTGCCGAACCGGACCACCCCGTCCGGCAACGCCCCCGCGAGCACGCCCAGCAACGCCGGCCGGGTGAGCAGGTGCACCGAGCTCGCCGCGATGGTCCCGATCACCGTCCCGTCCGGCTTGCGCACCACCCCGTCCGCCTGCCGCCGCCCGACCCGCCGGGCCGCGTCGCCCACGCCCAGCCGGTCCAACGCCGCGAACGCGTCGGGCCAGATCCCGAGCCCCGTGCCGACGTCGGGCAACGCCGCCGAGCGCTCGAAGACGTCCACCGCCCACCCGTGCCGTCGCATCCCGATGGCCGCGGCCAGGCCGCCGACCCCTCCACCGATCACCGCTGCGCGCCGAAGTCCCATGCGGCACACCGTACTACAGCTGTAGTGATCAACACTACGGGTGTAGTGTCCGTGCCGATGACCAGGCAACAGCAGGTACTCGACGCCGCGATCCGCGTCCTCGGCACGGGCGGCATGCGCCAGCTCACCCACCGCGCCGTCGACACCGAAGCCGGCCTGCCGCAGGGCTCGACGTCCAACCACTTCCGCACCCGCGACGCGTTGATCGGCGCCGTCCTGGGCCGCCTCCTCGAACACGAGACCGCGCTGTGGGCGAGCGTGGCCGGCGACGTCACCACCCCCGAAGCCCTCGCCGACGCCGTCGGCGCCCTGGTCGAGCGACTGGCCGAGGACCGCGTCCTCACGCTCGCCCGCCACGCGCTGTTCGTCGAAGTCGCCCAACGCACCGAACTGCGCGGCCACGTGGACCGGGCCCACCGCGAGATCGGGTCCTGGGCGCTACCCCTGATCGCCGGCCTCGGCTCGACGAGCCCTCCCGCCGACCTGGCGCTGCTCCTCGCCGTGATCGACGGCCTGCTGGCCAACGAGCTGGCGAACCCGAGCCCTCGCTTCGATCCCACCGCGGCGCTGCGCACGGTCCTCCGGGGGATGCTCGTGCACTGACCGGGGTGATCCGACCGCGTTGCGTCATTCCCCTCAGTTCTCCGCCGAAAACGGGTTAGGGTCCCGCGAAAGGGGGGTACATGGGGGAGTTCTTCGCGGCATCGCTGGGATTCCCGGTGGCCGTGCTCAGCGTCCTGCTGGTGATCGTGGTGGCCTACTGGCTGCTCGTCGCCTTCGGCGCGGCGGACGCGGACTGGGTCGAGCTGGACATCGGCGGCGTGCCCGCGACCCTGGGCATCTCCTTGCTGATCGCGGTGTCCTGGTTCGCCTGCCTGTCCGGCGTCGTCCTCCTCGAACCGGCCTCGGTGCTCGCGGGCACCGGCGTGCTCGGCGGGTCGCTCGCCGTCGGCCTGGTGCTGACCCGGCTGGCGATGACGCCGTTGAAGCGGCTGTTCCCGGCCGACCCGCCCGCGTCGCGCCTGGACTTCATCGGTCGCACCTGCGTCATCCGCACGGGCCGCGTGACCCAGACGTTCGGCCAGGCGGAGGTCACCGCCGCGGACGGCTCCTCGGCCGTCGTGCAGGTGCGCCAACCGGGCGCGGACGCGCTCACCGCGGGCACCACCGCACTCATCTTCGACTACGACGTGGACGGCGAGTTCTTCTGGGTCGCGTCCCTCGAAATCGGACACGACCCGACTCTCACACGGGGGGACCACTGATGGACGTCATCACCACCGGCTTCGGCATTCTCGTCGCCGTCGTCCTGGTCGTCGTCATCGGCCTGCTGATCCTGATCAGCCGCCTGTTCCGCAAGATCGACCAGGGCAAGGCGCTGATCATCTCCAAGGTGCGCAAGGTGGACGTCACGTTCACCGGCGCCGTGGTGCTGCCGGTGCTGCACCGCGCGGAGATCATGGACATCTCGGTGAAGACCATCGAGATCCGCCGCGCCGGGCAGGAAGGCCTGATCTGCCAGGACAACATCCGCGCCGACATCCGGATCACGTTCTTCGTGCGGGTCAACAAGACCGTCGAGGACGTCATCAAGGTCGCCCAGGCCATCGGCACCGCGCGGGCGAGCGACGAGCAGACGCTCCAGGAGCTGTTCAACGCCAAGTTCTCCGAGGCGTTGAAGACGGTCGGCAAGCAGCTCGACTTCATCGACCTCTACACCAAGCGCGACGAGTTCCGCGACCGGATCATCCAGGTCATCGGCACCGACCTCAACGGCTACAGCCTCGAGGACGCGGCGATCGACTACCTCGAGCAGACGCCGATGGCGCAGCTCAACCCGTCGAACATCCTCGACGCGCAGGGCATCCGCAAGATCACCGAGCTGACCGCGATCGAGCACGTGCGGACCAACGAGTTCACCCGGCACGAGGAGAAGGAGATCACGCGCCAGAACGTCGAGGCGCGCGAGGCGATCCTGGAGCTGGAGCGCCGCCAGGCGGACGCGGAGATCAAGCAGAAGCGCGAAGTGGAGACGATGCGGGCCCGCGAGGAGGCGGAGATCGCCAAGGTGCAGGCCGAGGAGCGCCTCAAGTCGAACACCGCGCACATCCGCACGGACGAGCAGCTGGGCATCCAGAGCGAGAACAAGGCGCGCGAGATCGCGGTGGCGGAGAAGAACCGCGAGCGCGTGATCGCGATCGAGACCGAGCGCATCGAGAAGGACCGGATGCTGGAGGTCATCGGCCGGGAGCGGGAGACCGAGCTGTCCCGCATCGCCGCGGACAAGGAGCTGGAGGCCGAGAAGCGGTCCATCGCCGAGGTAGTGCGCGAGCGCATCGCGGTGGAGAAGACCGTGGCCGAGCAGGAGGAGATCATCAAGCGGCTGCGCGCGGTCGAGGAGGCCGAGCGGCACCGCCAGACCGTGGTGATCCGGGCCGAGGCCGAGGCGCAGGAGGGCCTGGTCAAGGACATCAAGGCGGCCGAGGCCGCGGAGCAGGCCGCGAAGTTCAAGGCCCGCGAGGAACTGCTGCTCGCCGAGACGCGGCAGCAGGCCGCCGAGCTCGACACCCGCGCCATGATCCGGCTCGCCGAGGGCAAGCAGGCGGAGGCGGCCGCGGTCGGCCTCGCCGACGTGCAGGTGCGCGAGCGCGACGCGGAGGCGATCGAGAAGGTCGGCCGCGCCGAGGCCGTGGTGGGCAAGGAGAAGGCGCTGGTCGAGGCGCTCGCGATCCGCGAGAAGCTGAAGGGCGAGGCCGAGGGCCTGGCCGACAAGGCGGGCGCGATGGCCGCGCTGGACGACGCCACCCGCGAGCACGAGGAGTACCGGCTGCGGCTGGAGACGGAGAAGGAAGTCCGGCTCGCCGGGATCGACGTGCAGCGGCAGGTGGCCGAGTCGCAGGCGCTGGTGCTGGCGGCGGGCCTGGAGAAGGCCGACATCGACATCGTCGGCGGCGACAGCATGTTCTTCGACCGGATCGTCGGCGCCATCACGATGGGCAAGCAGGTCGACGGGTTCGTGGAGCACTCCGACGTCGCGCAGACCCTCGCCGGGCCGTGGCTGAACGGGACGGCGAGCTTCACCGACGACATCGGCAGGCTGCTCGGCTCGATCAGCACCGGTGACGTGAAGAACCTGACGGTGTCCGCGCTGCTGCTCAAGCTCATCAACTCCGGTGGGCCCGACGAGGGCAAGCTGCGCGAGCTGCTGGCCGCCGCGCAGCGCCTGGGCGTGGCCGAGCGGCCGGTCGCCTCGCTGTCGTGACCGCGCCAGTGGAGGCGTCGCCGGCGCCGGTGACGTTGGAGGCGGGCACCTACGAGGTGCTGCGGGCCCGGCTGGCCGAGCAGGCGGCCGGGCTCGCCCGCCGGGCGCAAGCGCTCAACGCGCGCCGGCTGGAGGCGTTCGGCAGCGCCGAGCTGACGTTGCTGGGCACCGAGCGCATCCGCACCGAGCACAACTGCGTGCCGCGCGACGTGGTGCAGGTGGCCGGGCTGATGCTGTTCGGCTACAACGTCTTCATCGGCCTCAAGCCGGAGACGACGGTCGACGACGTGTTCTCGCTGCACCGCTTCACCCGCGACGGCGACGCGTTCCGGTTCGAGGACGCGGGTGACGACGAGCTGCCCGGCCTGCTGCGCGACCCGCGGTTCGAGCGCGACTTCGCCGAGCTGTACCGGTACTACCGCGACACCAGGCTGATCCAGCTGCGCCGGGTCGAGGGCCGGTTGCTCGCGGTGTTCCAGACCGGCGCCCGCATCGGGGACATCCGGGTGCTGCGCTGGCAGGTCGGCGTCGACGGCACGGTCGAGTACCTGGACAACCGGGGCGAGCGCGACCACGTGTTCCCGCCCTCGCACGACTTCGAGTGGGTCGTGACCGGCCGCGAGCACCACGTGCTCGGCAGGCACCCGCACATCTCGATCGAGGACGAGGTGTTCGTCGAGACCATCGGCGGCGACCTCACGATCAAGGTGGAGAACAACACCGAGACCGGCGAGGGCGTCTACACCGAGCCGGTGGACGAGCCGCTGCAGTCGCTGGCCGACGGCGAGGTGCAGTACGCGCGGGTCGGCTCGCTGATCCTGCTGCGCATCCGCCCGTACAACGAGACCGCGTGGCGTCACCTGGTGTTCAACACGCGCACCCGGTCCGTGGTGCGGCTCGACGGCATCGGCCAGGCGTGCCAGCGGCTGCCCGAGGACCAGGGCCTGATCTTCCCGGGCGGCTACTACCTGGCCACGGGCGTGAACAAGACCTTCGACACCCCGGTGGACGAGCTGGAGTTCGAGCGGGTCATCCGCTCCACCAACGGCGAGGACGTGCTCTACGTCTTCCACGCCCGCCGCGACGGCCGGTCGCTGCTGCTGCCGTACAACGTGATCCGCAAGGAAGTGGCGAACCCGCTGTCGTGCCACGGGTACTCGCTGTTCGACGACGGCACGCTGGTCGTCTTCCGCGCGATGAGCGACGAGCCGACCCGCGTGCACCCCATGCAGGTGTGGCAGACCCCGTACGTGTCCGACGCCTACGCCGCCGCGCAGCCGGTCGGCACGGGACCGCTGGAGCGGGTCGGGAACGCCGACCTGGTGCGCGGCATCTCCGACTGCCTGTCGGTGAGCCGGATGGTCGGCGAGATGGCGCCGTCCGTGCCGGTGTTCGAGGACCTGATCTCCTCGTGCACCAGGGTGTTCGACGCCTACCACTGGCTGGGCGACGCGGAGCTGGAGGACCTGCGCACGCCGTTGACGCAGGTCCGGGCGACGGCCGAGCAGGTGCTGGACGAGTTCGAGGCCGTGCAGGAGCTGACCGACCAGGCGGCGACGGCGGTGGCCGAGGCGGACGCGGGGATCGCGTCGATCCTGCGCCGGGTGCGCGGCGAGGTGCCGACGACCGCGGACGCCTGGGTGCGGCAGCTGGCCGACCTGCGGCAGGCGCAGGGGCACCTGGTGACGTTGAAGGAGATGCGGTACGCCGACGTGGCGCGCATCGACGCCCTGGTGTCGTCGCTGGACGACGAGCTGGGCGGCACGGCGCGGCGCGCGGTCGAGCACCTGCGGCGCGACGACGCGTTCACCGGCTACCACGAGCAGGTCGAAGCGCTGGTCGGCGCGGCGGACGCGATCGGCACGGTCGCCGAGGCCGAGCCGGTGGTCGAGGAGCTGGCGCAGCGGCAGCGCGGCCTGGAGGTGCTGACCGAGGTCGTCGGCTCGCTCGACATCGCCGACGCCACCGTGCGCACGTCGATCCTGGAGCGCATCGGCGAGGTGCTCGGCGGGCTGAACCGGGCACGGGCCACTGTGGACGGTCGCAGGCGCGCCCTGCTGGCCACCGAGGGCCGGGCCGAGTTCGCCGCCGAGTTCGCGCTGCTCGGCCAGGCGATCACCGGCGCGCTGGCGGTGGCGGACACGCCGCAGCGGTGCGACGAGCAGCTGGGCCGGCTGCTGCTGCAGCTGGAGAACCTGGAGTCGCGGTTCGGCGAGTTCGACGACTTCCTGACCCGGCTCGGCGACAAGCGGACCGACGTCTACGAGGCGTTCTCCTCGCGCAAGCAGGCGTTGCTGGACGACCGGGCCCGGCGCGCCGACCGGCTCGCCTCCTCCGCCGACCGGATCCTCGTCAGCGTCACGAGGCGGGTGGCGTCACTGGGGTCGTTGGACGAGGTCAACACGTACTTCGCGTCCGACCCGATGGTGGCGAAGGTCCGCTCGGTGGCCGAGGAGCTGCGCTCGCTCGGCGACCAGGTGCGGGCCGAGGAGCTGGACGGCCGGGTGCTGGCCGCGCGGCAGGAGGCGGGCCGCTCGCTGCGCGACCGGCTGGACCTGTTCGACGGCGAGACGATCCGGCTCGGCAGGCACCGGTTCGCGGTGAACACCCAGCCGGTGGACCTGACCCTGGTGCCGAAGGACGGCGAGCTCGCGTTCGCCATCACCGGCACCGACTTCCGCTCGCCCGTGCGCGATCCCGCGTTCGCGGACACCAGGCCGTTCTGGGACCAGCTGCTGGTGTCGGAGACGGCCGAGGTGTACCGGGCCGAGCACCTGGCCACCTCGATCCTGGCCACGCACCCGTTGGACGGGCTGCACGCCGCCGTCACCGAGGACCGGTTGCCCGACCTCGTGCGGCAGGTGGCGGAGTCGCGGTTGGACGAGGGCTACGAGCGCGGCGTGCACGACCACGACGCGGCGCGGATCCTCGACGTGGTGCTGCGGCTGCACGCGGGCGCGGGCGTGCTCCGGTACCCGCCGTCCGCGCGTGCGGCGGCGCAGCTGTTCTGGGCTTCGGCGGACGAGGCCGACCGGGCCCTGTTCGAGCGGCGTGCGGCGTCGCTGGGCCGGGCGCGGGCGGCGTTCGGGCACACGGCGGCGATCGACGAGCTGTGCGCCGAGCTGTCCGAGGCGGCCGGTGACCCGTTGGCGGGCGAGTACCTCTTCGAGGAGCTGTGCAGCGCGCCGTTCGGGTTCGCGACGAGCGCCGGAGCGCGCGCTCTGGTGGACGCGTTCCACCGGGCGTTGGGCGGGCGCAAGGAGTTCGACGAGGACCTGCGCGCGGTCGGCGACCTGGACGTGCGGCGGCGGTTGGTGCAGGGCTGGTACGAGGCGTTCCTCGGCGGCCGCGTCGAACCCGACCTGCCGGAGGCGGTGGCGCTGGAGCTGTGCCGGGACCTGCCGCGGCACGAGTCGTCGGCGCAGCTGACGGCCACCGCGGACGGCCTGCTCGGCACGCACCCGCGGATCGCCGACCGCGCGCTGGAGATCCGGCTGGACGAGCTGCTGACCCGCACGCGCCGGTTCCGCGAGGAGCGCGTGCCCGCCTACCGGGCCTACCAGCGCCGGCGCAACGAGGTCGTGGCCGCCGAGCGCGCGCGCCTGCGCCTGGACGAGTTCCAGCCGAAGGTGATGAGCGCGTTCGTGCGCAACCGGTTGCTGGACGAGGTGTACCTGCCCCTGATCGGCGACAACCTGGCCAAGCAGCTCGGCGCGGCGGGCGACGGCAAGCGCACCGACCAGATGGGCCTGCTGCTGCTCATCTCACCGCCCGGCTACGGCAAGACGACGTTGATGGAGTACGTGGCCAACCGGCTCGGGCTGGTGTTCGTCAAGGTCAACGGCCCGTCGCTGGGCCACGACGTGACGTCGGTCGACCCGGCGGACGCGCCGAACGCCACCGCGCGGCAGGAGGTCGAGAAGATCTCGTTCGCGCTGGAGGCGGGCAACAACGTGCTGCTGTACCTGGACGACATCCAGCACACGTCGCCGGAGCTGCTGCAGAAGTTCATCTCGCTGTGCGACGCGCAGCGGCGGATGGAAGGCGTGTGGGACGGCGGCACGCGCACCTACGACCTGCGTGGCAAGCGGTTCGCGGTGTGCATGGCCGGCAACCCCTACACCGAGTCGGGGCAGCGGTTCCGGATCCCCGACATGCTCGCCAACCGCGCCGACGTGTGGAACCTGGGCGACGTGCTGTCCGGGCGCGAGGACCTGTTCGCGTTGAGCTACATCGAGAACGCGCTGACGTCGAACCCGGTGCTCGCGCCGCTGTCCACCCGCGACCGCGGCGACGTGGAGCTGCTCGTGCGGATGGCGCGCGGCGAGGACGTGCGGGCCGACCGGCTCGCGCACCCGTACTCGTCGGTCGAGCTGGAGCAGGTGCTTTCGGTGCTGCGCAAGCTGGTGCGCGTGCAGGAGGTCGTGCTGGCGAACAACCAGGCCTACATCGCCTCGGCCGCCCAGTCCGACGCCTCGCGCGTCGAGCCGCCGTTCCAGCTCCAGGGCTCCTACCGGAACATGAACAAGCTGGCGGAGAAGGTCGTGCCGGTGATGAACGACGCCGAGCTGGCCGCCGTGATCGACGACCACTACGCGGGCGAGGCCCAGACGCTGACCTCGGGCGCCGAGGCGAACCTGCTGAAGCTGGCCGAACTGCGCGGCACCCTGACGCCGGCCCAGGCCACCCGCTGGTCGGAGGTCAAGCAGTCCTACGTCCGCGCCCAAGCCCTGGGAGGCTCCACCGACGACCCGACCACCCGCACGGTCGGCGCCCTCTCGCTCCTGACGGACCGCGTCGGCACCGCCCTCGACCGCCTGGCCGACCGCTGAACGCGCGTGTCCCACGTCCAGGTCCCTTGAGTTCAACGCCCAGGTCGGCGCGGACCGTCAGTCGGCACGTTCGCACGCGATGCCGTCCCGGTCCCGGTCGAGGTAGTGGCGGTCCCAGCCGATGACCTCGATCCGCGTGATGCCCTGCTCGTACAGCCACTCGCACGGCCGCGACACACCGCGCGGGAAACGCCACGGCACGCACGGGCCGTCCGTCACGTACGAGTGGTCGCAGTTGTCGCCCCACGACGGACGCGTGGACGTCGTGCTCGACGGCGTGCTGGACGACGGAGGCGGCTCGGACGTCGTCGTCACGGGGACGGTGCTGACCGTGGTGATCGGCGGCGCGGGCCGCTGCGCGGGCGGCGGGACCACCACGGGGACCGACGTCGGCCGCGCGATCTCCAGCGTGGTCGTGTAAGTGGCGCTGAGCACACCGGGCTCCACCGGGCTCAGGTGCACCTGGCGCGCGTCGACCGGTCGGGGCTCGTTCACCGTGAGCGCCAGCGTCACGAGAGCGCCCGTCGCCAGTAACAGCGCCGCGCCGGCGAAGGCGACACTCCTGCCACTGCTCATCCAACACCCGTTCCAGGCTCCGCGGTGTCACGTGGAATCGTCCACACCGCTGAAGGCGTTACGCCCCAGCCCGTTCCGGCAGGTCGCGAGGGGTGACGGAAACGGCCTGGCGTGACACGATCGGGTGGTGGACGTCGGGATGCTCGGACCGGGAACCGTCACCTGGCAGCTGCACGCCGACCCCGCGATGTGGGTCGCCGGCATCACCAGCCTCTACCTCCAGGCGCTGCACCCGCGCGCCGTCGCGGCCGTCGTGCAGAACTCCACCTTCCAGCAGGACCCGCTCGGCCGCCTCCTGCGGACCGCGGACTTCGTCGGCACGGTCAGCTACGGCTCCACCGAAGAGGTCGAACGGGCCGCGGCACGCGTCCGGGGCGTGCACCGCACCCTGCGCGCGAAGGACGCCACCGGCAAGAGCTTCCGCATCGACGACCCCGAACTGCTGCTCTGGGTGCACTGCGCCGAGGTGCACAGCTTCCTCACCGTCCTGCGGCGCGCCGGCTACCGCCTCACCGACGCCCAGGCCGACCGCTACTACACCGAGCAACGCCGCACCGCCGCCCTCGTCGGCCTGCACGAGGACGAGGTGCCCGGCAGCGCCGCGGAGATGGCCGACTACTTCGCCGCCACGCTGCCCGAGCTGAAGCGCACGTCGGACTCCGAAGTCGTGTACCGGTTCCTGCACCGCCCGCCCCTGGACGGCGTGCTGCGGCTCAGCCTGGACGCCTACGAGCCGCTGCTCGGCCACCTCGCGTACTCCGTGCTGCCGCCGTGGGCCATCGCCCTGCACGGCCACCGCCCGTACGCCGAACCCGCCGCCACGGCCTTGCTGCGGGCCGTCCGGGCCGCCGCGCTCATGGTGCCCGCGCCGATCCGCTGGGGCGTGCCCGAAGGCCACGTGAACAAAGCGATACGGCGGCTCGGCCTGCGGGTTGCGCCCCGGCGCGCGCTCCTCCCGTCCTAGCCGGGAGTAGGCGGACTCACAGCGCCGATTGCTCCGTACGGCGTAGTGGCATGGACCACTGCGACTTTTATCGCATCTAGAGGACCGCTCGGTTTGCTTAGCATGGCCAACGTCCGGCGCGTCGATCCGCGCCGCTTCCCGAGCACCCCGAGAGGTTCGCACCTCATGCTGTTCCGACGACTGCTGCCCGCGACCGCCCTGGTCACGGCCCTCTCCCTGATCGCCGCGTGCGGCGGCGCGAGCGACGACACCCTGGCCGGCAAGGCCGACGACGGCGAGCTGACCATCGGCATCCGGTTCGACCAGCCGGGCCTCGGTCAGCGCAGGCTCGACGGCAAGTTCGTCGGCTTCGACGTGGACGTCGCCAAGTACGTCGCCGCCCAGCTCGGCGTCGACGAATCCGGCATCACCTGGCGCGAAGCGCGCTCCGCCGACCGCGAGAAGCTGATCGAGAACGGCGAGGTGGACTTCGTCGTCGCCACCTACTCGATCACCGACAAGCGCAAGGAGCACGTGTCCTTCGCCGGCCCGTACTTCGAGACCGGCCAGGGCGTGCTCGTCCGCTTCAGCGACGACGAGATCAGCGGCCCTGAGACGCTCAACGGCAAGAAGCTGTGCTCGGTCACCGGCTCGACGTCCGCGCAGAAGGTGAAGGAGCAGTTCGCCCAGGACGTGCAGCTGGTGGAGTACGGCCAGTACTCCGACTGCGTCGTCGCCCTCCTCGCGGCCAACGTCGACGCGGTCACCACCGACGAGGTGATCCTCGCCGGGTACGTGGCGGAGAACCCCGAGCTGCTCAAGCTGGTCGGCACCCCGTTCACCACCGAGCGCTACGGCATCGGCCTGGCCAAGGACGACACCAAGGGCCGGTCGGACGTCAGCGCGGCCATCGAGAAGATGGTCGGCTCCGGCGAGTGGCGGTCCGCGTTGGAGCGCAACATCGGGCAGGCCGACGTGCAGCTGCCGGAACCACCCAAGGTGACGGAGAAGTAGCTGTCCGGTGGACCAATGACTTCGGGGGTGTAGTGCTGGGCGTCACCAACCGATACGCTCAGCCACGCAGGCCGTGGTTTCTGTGTTCGTGTCTCACGCTCGCGGAACGACACGCGGGCGTGCCGTCCCCACCCTGAGCGGTGGGGGAAACGCCCCGGGACGGCCGGGGCTGCACGGTGCAGCCCCAAGCTTTCCTGCGATGGAGGCAGGTACATGGCACTGGGCACTGTCAAGTGGTTCAACTCCGAGAAGGGCTTCGGCTTCATCGCCCAGGAGAACGGCGGGCCGGACGTCTTCGTGCACTACTCGGAAATCCAGGGCCAGGGGTTCCGCACCCTGGAGGAGAACCAGCGGGTCGAGTTCGAGATCGGCCAGGGCACCAAGGGTCCGCAGGCCCAGAACGTGCGCAAGGTCTGATCGCGGCAGATCGTTTCCGATCCACGTCTTTTCGCACCAACGGCGCAGGCCCCCGACCGGGATGGTCGGGGGCCTGTTCGCGTTCGGGCCCGGCTTCGGGTGCCGGGGCGTTCGGTGTCGGCGGGCGGTGCTAGTAGCCGCGCTGGCGGGCTTCCCACTCCAACCGCTGCATGACCCACTCGGTGGCCAGCGCCTGGGGGGACGTCTGCCGCTCGGCGGCCAGTTCCTTCAGCTGCTCGTTCGCCATCAGCTGGAGGCGGAGCTGGTAGACCTGCGCGGTCCCGAAGCTCGTGCCGGCCGTCGTCTCCGCGTCCGTCGTCTCCGGGGCGAGGGCGGCCAGGTACGACTCCAGCTCCTCGTCGGCGGGCACGGCTTCTTCCTGTTCACGCGCGGGCGGGCGATGCCGGCCCGACTTCGACCGTCCAAGGGATCCAAGAGGCACGGCGACACGATAACGGTTGGATTGCGGAACCGGCGACACTGTGGCCTGGGTCACAGATGTGTGCATGGAGAGGCCCCCGCGCCAGGGGGAGGAACGCGGGGGCCGGAGGGGATCTCCACAGGCGCTGACCGGGGGTGTGTCAGCAATTCGGATTGTTGCACGCGCACGTGGGCCTGGGGAGTGGGTTGGACCGAAATCTTCAGGTAGTCGATGCGTCGAACCCTGTGCTCAGCCCGTTTTCGCCCGTTGGGCGCGCCCGGGGTGCTACCCCTTGGGGGTATCGGACTCGTCCGGTGGCGGCTCGAGGTTGGTGATCTCGCCCTCCAGCCGGTGCACCAGGTCCTCCAAGCCCGCGAGCATCCCGTCGAGCTGCTTCATCTTGTCGCTCATCAGCCGGTCGATGTCCGCCTCGATCGCGGACAGCGACAGGCTGCCGAACAGTTCCTGCGGGTTCGCCGCCGGTGGCGGCCCGGCGGCTGCGGCGGTGTCGGCGTTCTGGGCGGTTTCGGGCTCGGCCGCCGCGGTGGGCTCCGGCGCCGTGGCCTCGGGCCCGGCCGTTTGGGGCTCTGCGGTTTCGGGCTCGCCTGCGGGCGGCGGCGTGGCGGTCGCGTCGTCCGCCACCGCTGGTTCCGGCGTCTGCCCCGGTACCGGTTCGGTCATGGGTTGCACCCTCCTCGTTCGCGACAAGCACATCACGCGCCGCTTGACACCAAGTGGCCTACACGGAAAGTGACGCTGCGTCGCCCCTGAATCACTCTCCGGGGGGCTGCGGTGGTTCGATGGGCTCGCTTAGCCTCGCGCCAACCTCAAGTCGGGGAGGCGTCATGAGCGGGTCTCTAGAAGTGCGTCAGTTCCTGTGGAACCAGGACGAGACGATGTCCAGGCCGGGCGGCGGTGGGGTGCCTGCCCAGCGAACCGGTGAGCCGTCGAGGATCTCGGACGAGCAGGTGCACCGGGCTCGGCTGTCGGTGGCGCGCGGCGCCACCAGCGCCGAGGACTGCCGGTTGCTGCTCGACATGCTCGGGCTGTCGCCGGGCGAGGACGGGGGCGTGCCGCCCGTGCAGCGGTAGGACGCCGAAGTCGCGGCCCCTTCGGGACTCGTCCACGAAGGGGCCGCCGTCACCTGGACACCCTCGAAACCCGGCCTCATCGCGGCGCCGACCCGAAGCCGCGCACTTCGCGCTGCCCGCGCATTGCCGGCCGCCGGAGTTTTGTGACAGTGTTACGAAATGCTCTCCACCGCTCGGCTGACCAGGGAACCGCTGGTCGAGATCGCCGGCTCGTTCATGACCTCGCCCGAACTCGCCGCCCGCGAGGAAGCCGCCGGCCTGCCGCCGCGCACCCTCTACTTCCGCGGCCGCACGGCGGTGCTCGGCAACCCGTCGCCCGGCGTGGTGGCCTCCGTGCTCGGCATCTTCCCCGAGTGGCTGGTCGAGAAGGCGCTCGTGCGCGCGTTCCCCGCCGACCGCGCGATCGAGGCCTACCTCGGCGGGTGCTGGGACTGGTCCCGCAACCACCTCGCCGGGACGCCCGAGCCCGCCCGCTTCGCCGAGCTCGCGCTCGCGGTGGTCGACGGCGCGGAGGCGTCCGCCTTGCCGCTGTTCCGCGGCTGGCGCGAGGCAGCACGTCCCGACGACGGCCCGGCCGCGCTCGGTCACGCCCTGATGGTGCTGCGCGAGCTGCGCGGCGGGCTGCACTTCGCCGCGCTGCGCGCCGTCGGGCTCGACGTGACCCAGGCCGTCGCGCTGGACCCCGGTGGCGGTCGCGGGCGGCTCCTGCGCACGGGGTGGCGCCCGGAGGACGCGGAGGCGCTGCTGGCGTCCGTGGCGGACCGGCCGGACCTCGCGGCGCGGTGGCGGCGGGCCGAGCAGCTGACCGACGACCGGTTCGACGACGCGCTGGCCGTGCTGTCCGACGCGGAACGGGCGGAGTTCGCCGACCGACTGCTCGCCCCGGTGACCCCGACGCGCGGGTGAACCGCCGCGAACGGGGGTGGAATCGCAGGTCAACACCGTGTGCCACCCCCGTTTTGGAGGTGTGGACCCTCGTGCCCTATGCTTACGATGCTTCCACCGGACAGCGTGGAGGGCCTGGGAAAGAAGGTGGCCCAAGGGCTGCCGGAGGAACTAGGTCCCCATCGTCTAGCGGCCTAGGACCCCGCCCTTTCAAGGCGGTAGCGCGGGTTCGAATCCCGTTGGGGGCACGCAGTACCGCAAGTGCAGTACAGTGACGATCGACAAGATGAAGTAGTGCGCAAGGCCCAGTGGCGCAGTTGGTTAGCGCGTCGCCCTGTCACGGCGAAGGTCGCGGGTTCGAGTCCCGTCTGGGTCGCAAGGCAGTTCGGCCGGTTGGTCGATCCGCTACCTGGCCAGGTAGCTCAGTTGGTACGAGCGACCGCCTGAAAAGCGGTAGGTCGGCGGTTCGACCCCGCCCCTGGCCACCAGAACGTCAGAGAAAAGCCCCTCCGCTCTCCGCGAGGGGCTTTTCTCATTTCCCGGTGTCGAATCGGATCACCGCCAGCGCCTGATCGTCGTGCACTTTCGGCCGGGGCCACTTCGTGCGATCCGCGTCACCCTCTTCGGCCGCGCGGATCTCGTCCAGCACGGCTTCCGGCCCCATTTCCGACGTGATGTGCAACACGGTTTGCCAGTCCGCGAACAAGCCGTAGTCGTCCACGCCGCAGGACACGCCGTCGGTCGCCATCAGCACCGCGCGGACCCGGTCACGCGGCCACCTCGCCCGCACGGCCCGGTGCGCGGCGGCCGGGTCCGCCTCCGCCACCCACCAGCCGTGCTCGCGGTTGCGCCAGTCGGTGATCCGGTCGACCCGGCCGCGCAGGTCGCGCAGCCGGTGGTCGGCGACGACCTCGACGCCGGCGTCGGTGAACACCACGACCGGGCTGTCCGCGAGCACCAGGACGTCGACGGCGGTGGCGGTCCAGCGCGTGATCGCGACCGTGCTGGACGGTGAGTCCCCCGGCGTGAGGCCGTGCGTGGCCGCCAGTCGTGCGATGGCGCGGGCGAGCTGGTCGGCCAGGTCTTGGTCATCGGTGACGTGGGTCAGCTCGGCGGCCAGGTGGCGGGAGTGCCAGCCGCCGTCGCGCTCACGGGGGGTCGGCGAGGTCGCGCCGTCCAGCAGCACCACGGCGTTCGGCAGTCGGACGATCCGGTCCTCGGTCGGGCGCGGCAGGCCGTCGCGGCCCACTCCGGCCCGTTCGGCGGTGGTGATCTCCGGCATCGTCACCGAGCCTAGTGTGTCAACCTGGGTTGACAACCCCGCCCGTGTCAACCAAAGTTGACGGCATGACGGAAGCGACCGAGCTCGCCTCGGCGGCGGGCGACCAAGATCCCAGGGTCGGGCTGCGAGCGGTCAGCGCGCTGCGCCGCCTACTGGAAACACTCGAAGCCGTGCAGGTGCGCAACGCCCGCGCCCGCGGCTGGTCCTGGCAGGAGATCGCGGCCGAACTCGGGGTCACCCGACAGGCCGTCCACAAGAAGCACGGGGGAGACCGATGATCGGGGAACGGTTCACCAGGGCCGCCCGCCAAGCCGTCCACGACGCCGTCGTGCAGGCCGAACGGCTCGACGCGCCCGAGATCGGGCCCGAGCACCTGGCGCTGGCGCTGCTCGACGCGCCGGTCCTGGCCGAGTTCGAGCTCGCACGTGACGAGGTGGTCGACGCGTTCGCCGCCGCGCGCCGCAAGGGCGGGCTCAGCGACGCCGACACCGAGGCGTTGCGGCGGCTCGGCATCGACGTCGACCAGATCGTGGCGTCGGTCGAGCGCAGCCACGGCGAAGGCGCGCTGGCCGGGGCGCCGACCCGGCGGCGGCGGCGGTTCTTCGGCAACCACCTGCCGTTCACCGCGGCGGCCAAGAAGACGTTGGAGCGCAGCCTGGTCGAAGCGCGCGACCTCGGCCACGGCACGCTCGGCCAGGAGCACCTGCTGCTGGCGCTGCTGGCGCAGGGAGGGCTGGTGGCCGAGGTGCTGGAGGCGCGTGGCGTGAACTACGTGGAGGTCAGGAAGCGGGTCGCTCGCTCACCCAGGTGACCAGCGGGAGGAACAGCTGCGTCAGCGGGCCGATGGTGAAGGCGTACAGGACGGTGCCGACGCCGATCGTGCCGCCGAGCAGCCAGCCGACGCCGAGCACGGCCACCTCGACCACCGTGCGCACCAGGCGCAACGAGATCCCGGTCCGCGCGCAGAAACCGGTCGTCAGGCCGTCGCGCGGGCCGGGGCCGAGGCGGGCGCCGATGTAGGTGGCGGCGGCCAGGCCGTTCAGCACGATGCCGGCGGTGAGGAACAGGATGCGGGGCAGGAGCCCGGTCGGGGTCGGCAGGAGGAACAGCGTGACGTCCACCGCCAGGCCGATGACGACCACGTTGGCGACCGTGCCGACGCCCGGCTTCTGCCTGAGCGGGATCCAGCAGAGCAGGACCACGGCGCCGACGATGGCGGTGATCAGGCCGAAGGACAGCCCGGTGATCTTGGTCAGGCCCTCGTGCAGCACGTCCCACGGGTCGAGGCCGAGGGTGGCGCGGATCTGCAGCGCCATGCTCGCGCCGTAGAGCCACAGCCCCACCAGCAGTTGCGGGACGCGGCGGACGGGCGAGACGGAGACCGGGACCTGGGTGAGCGCGGCGAGCATGTGGCCATCCTTCGTCCAGATTGGCCTTGTATTCCAGAGCCAATCCGCAATAATTGGCCTCATGAACTCCGACGTCCCACCAGGTGGACGTATATCCGGCTTCCGCCTGGCCCGACTGCTCGGCGAGTGGCGCCGCCGTGGCGCACGTCACGGCTCGGCGGACCTGGCGGCGGCGATCCGGATGCTGGTGCTGGACGGCCGGCTGCCCGCCGGCACCCGGCTGCCCGCGGAACGCGAGCTGGCCGAGGTGCTGCCGGTGAGCCGGACGATGATCACGGCGGCGTTGGACCAGCTGCGGTCGGAAGGACTGGTCGCGAGCCGGCGCGGGGCGGGGTCGTGGATCAGCCTGCCGACGGGCACGTTGGGCGTCACGCCGGACACCCCGTTGGTGGGGCACAGCATGGTCGACTTCGCGCGGGCCGCTCCGCCGGCGCTGCCGGGCGTGCTGGCGGCGTTCGACCAGGTCCGGCGGTACCTGCCCGAGCACCTCGCGGATCACGGGTACTACGAGCACGGGGTGCCCGAGCTGCGGGAGCGCATCGCGGCCCGGTACGCGGCGCGGGGTCTGCCGACGTCGCCGGAGCAGATCGTGGTGACCAGCGGCGCGCAGCACGCGTTGGCGTTGACCCTGCGCCTGTTCACCGGTCCGGGTGACCGGGTGCTGGTGGAGCAGCCGAGCTACCCGAACGCGCTGGACGCGATCAAGGCCGTCTCCGCGATCCCGGTGCCGGTCGCGATGACGGAGACCGGCTGGGACCTGCCCGGGATCGCCGCCGCCCTCCGCCAAGCCGCACCGCGCATGGCGTACGTCGTGGTGGACTTCCACAACCCCACCGCGCACCGCCTGGACGCCGAGGGTCGCGCCGAACTGGCCGACACCGCCCGCCGGGCGCGCACGCCGTTGGTGGTGGACGAGACCGTCGTCGAACTGGACCTGGACGGCGACCCACTGGCCGGCCCGCCGCCGCTGGCGAAGTTCGCGGACGACCTGGTCGTGACCCTGGGCTCGGCCAGCAAGTCCCACTGGGGCGGCCTGCGGATCGGCTGGATCCGCGCGTCGACCGAAGTGGTCCACCGCCTGATCTCGACGCGGACCGCCCTCGACCTGGGCTCCGCGGTGGTCGACCAGCTGGTGCTGGCCGAGCTGCTGGCCGATCCCGAACCCGCGCTGCGCGACCGGCGGGCCCAGCTGGCGGCCCAGCGCGACGTGCTCATGGAGGGCCTGCGCGAACACTGCCCGACCTGGCGTTTCCGCAGGCCGGAGGGCGGTCTCAGCGTGTGGTGCGAACTGGACGCGCCGGTGAGCACGCGCATCGCCGTCGTGGCCCAGAACCACGGCATCCGCCTCGCACCGGGCTCGCGCTTCGGCGCCCACGGCGGCTTCGAACGCTGGCTGCGCCTGCCGTTCGTGCAATCACCGGACGTCCTGCGCGACGCCGCCCGCCGCCTGGGCCTGGTCGCCGCCTCCGTCACGGGCTCCACGATGCCGACCGACGCCGACCTCGCCGTGCCGGTCGCCTAGCGGGCCAGGGGTTGCCGGGCAACGGATCTGCGGTTCGGCAGGGCCGGCGGGCCAGAGGGGCGGCGGGCCAGCAGGTCGGCGGGTCGGCGGGCCACTCGTTTCGCGACCTCCGATTCCGGATCCGTGGAACCGGGGGTTCGGGGTGGGGCGGTGGTGGTCGGTGGCGGGGCGGGGGGTGGGGATGGTTGGGCGGTGGTTGGGGTGGCTGCGGGGACGTGGTGGGTGGTTGGCGGGGGTCCTCATGGTTTAACCGAGGGGCGGTAACGGTGTTTCCGTACATTTTCTGGTGATGATCACTCGATCGTGTTAGCCGGCCGTCGGCCGTCGGGCTCCGGCGCAGCCCCTCGTTGAGCCGGAGCCCGACGGCGGTTCGTGGACCTGCGGCGGGGACGCTCCAGGGATTGGCGTCCCCTGCCGCAGGTTCCCGTTCGGTCCCAGCGCTCGCGGGGGCAGCGCGGCGACGGGACCTGGCCCGTCCTGCCAGGGCGCGGTTGGCAGGACGGGAACCCTTGGGTGTGGTGCGACAGCCGTCGACAAACGTGATGTGCGCGAAATGACCAGGTCAGGCAGTGTGTGGTCGCGCGTGCTCAGGGCACACGGATCCCGTCTGACCTCAGTCGGGTGATGTGCTGGGCAGCCCCGGGACGCTGCCCGGCGACCTGCCGTCGTCCCACCGCTCGGCCGACCACGCGACCAACGGCTTCAGGTCCGCCTGCCCGGTCAACGACGCGTTCACGCCGCCCCGGTGGCCACCGCCGCCGCTGTCCGCGCCGCCCGAGGACGCCGTCGGCGCGCTCGGCGCGGGCGCCTGCTTCGGCGTCGGCGCGGGAGCGCTCGGCTCCGGCACCTCCCAGATCACCTCGGCGTTCGGGGTGACCGGGGAGACGTCCGGTGACGGTTCGGCGGTCGGTGCGAGCAGGACGTTCACGCGGACCGGTGCGGCCAGCGCGACGGGCTGCGGCGCCGGCGACACCGGGGCCTCGACGACCGCCGCACGCGCGGCGGCCTTCTGGGCGATCTTCGCCTCGTACAGCGGCGCGGGCATCGTGTTCGACGCCGTGCCCGAGTGGCTGTAGCCACTCGCGTAACCGCTCGAGTAGCTGTAACCGCCGGTGCTGGACGACTCCGGGTACGGCTCCTGGTCGGCTTCCGGTTCCGGCGCGGGCCCGTCGGTCATCACGGCCAGGGGCCGGGACTCGACCGCGGCCAGTTCCACCCCACCGAGGGACGGTGACGCGAGCGACGATGACCCGGACGACGGTGACCCGAAAGGCTGAGCCGCGACCCCGACGGCCGCGAACGGCGCGACGCCGGCGGGCACGACCGACGTGACCAGGTCGGCGGCTGCGGTCTGCTGCTCGTCGATCGCCACGTTCACCGCGTCGAGCGTCTTCGCCGCCTCGTCCGGGTGGTCTTCGCCCGCCGCCGCGACCCCGCCGCACACGAGCCACGCCGCGGCCGCCAACCCGCTCACGGCGAGCGTCCGGAGCAGCAGGGATCCACCCCGGCGCACCGCGTTGGGAGCTGCCACTGTGGATCACCACCGTTCCGGGTACGGCGAACGGGACGGACCGTTCGAGGTCGACGTTCTGCTATGTCTAGCACTGGGAACCGCATTTTCGAACGTTCTCCGGCGGAACCCACTCGGAAGGGCGGTGCCGTGCGGCTGTCCGTGTCGCCCCACCCATCCGTGAACACAGTCCGTCGTGTCCACCTGATGGTGTGATGGCGTGAATTGTCCGTTGTGGACGCCCGCGCGGTGTCCCTTGTGGACCGGTCATGAAGGGCCTGACCGGCGACTTCAGTACCACGGGTCCAAATCACCTATTCGGGCGTCACTCAAATAGGTGACACAAGGCCATGCGGTCACCCCGCGCCAACGCAGACGAAGCCGAGGTCACCGTGCCGGACCTGCGCATCGGCAAGCGCTTGCGCCGGGTGGGCCAGGTTCGCGTGCAGGTCGACCATCAGGTCCACCACCCGCTCGTCCGCGACCGGCCGCACGCTCTCCACGACGACCCGCGCGCCGCGCCTCAACAACACCCGCGCCAATCCGGACCCGCACGCCGAGAGGACCACCACCGAAGGCGCACGCGCCAAGCCGTCGAGATCGTGCCCGTGCAACGGCCCGTCACCCAATTGCAGATACGAAAACAATTCGTCTTGACGCACGCCGTCCGCCGCGAAGTGCACGACGTCCGCCTCCGCCATTCCCCGCAACGCCTCGTCCACAGTGGACCGGACCGGCCCGCCGTGCGCCCGCCGCAACGCCTCGACCTCCCGACGCGCGTGCGGACGCGACGGCCCGACCACCCACAGCCGGTTCGCCAGTGCCAACGGCCGCGCGTGGGCCCTGAACCAGCAACTCACCGACGGCGCGACCGACAGCGCCCGCCCCCGGGCCGACGGCAGCGCCGCCCACGGCACCCGCGCCAGCTCCGGACTGGGCACCACGACCAGCGGACGGTCGCCCGCCGGCCGCAGGAGGCGGTCCAGCCCCGCCACCGCGTCCGCCGACGGCAGCGAGCGGACGTGCCGCGCGACGGTCCGGGCCTCGCCGAAGTCGTGCAGCCCGACCCGCCGACCGGTGACGGACACGCCGACCAACCGCTCCCGGTGGCTGATGAAAACCAGCAGCGCCCGGTCGCCCAACGCGTCGACCACGTCGTTGAGCGGCACGGCCGGCCGACCCACCGCCGCCGAACGCGACAGCACGCGGATCTCCCGTTCCAGCCGCGTGATCCGGTCCCGGTCCATCATGCGACGAACCACGGCGTGGCGTGATCACGGCCCGAGGCGTCCACGCCGCGCAGCACGAACCTGACCGGCCCGAACGGCACCCGTTCGAGGTGGAACCGGCCCGCCTGGTCGACCACCGCCGTCACCCGACCTCCCGGCCACCGCGCGACCACGACGGCCCCCGCCCGCGCCGACCCGGTGACCCGCAGACCACCGGCCACCCGGTCCAGGCGCAGGTCGAGCCCGGCGAACACCACCCGGCGGGGCAGCCCGGGATCGACGTGCACCGAGTCGGACAACAACCGCGAGGTGACCGCGTCGGCGCGTTCGACCAGCGCGGACCGCGCCCGGGCGAGCAGGGGTCCCGGCATCGGGTCGAGGTCGTCCACCGCCAGGGCGAGGGCGTCCAGCAGCTCCCGGTCGGTCATCGTGAGCGTCGGTCCGGTCACCGCGGCACCTCCGCCCCGAGTCGGCGCCGCAGCACGGCCAGGCACCGGCCGCGGGTGGCGCCCAGGCTGTTGACCGGGATCCCGACCGCCTCGGCGACCTGCGTGAACGACAGCTCCGGCGCGAACGCCGCCAACCGCAGGATCTCCCGGCAACGGTCGGTCAACGTCGCGTACGCGCGCCACAGCCCGGCGTCACGGGCCAGCGCGCGCTCCTCCGGCGTCGGCCCGGCGTCGGCCGCTTCCCACCGGTCGAGCGGCACCTCCCGGCCGCGCAGCCGCAGCACGGTCAGCGTCTCGCGCCGGGTGGTCGTGACCAGCCACGCGCCCAGCCGCTCGGGGTGTCGGATGCCCGACAGGTTCTCGGCCAGCGCGAGCCAGGTGGCCTGGCAGACGTCGGCCGCGTCCTCGGGGCTCAGCCGGTGCGACCGCGGCACGGCCCACACCAGGCGCGCGTACCGGCGGACGATCTCGTGCCACGCGTCGGCGTCGCCGAAGCGGGCGCGCAGGAGCAGCTCACTGTTGTTCCGATCATGCATGCTCCTTGAGAGCACCCGGTCTGACCTGGGGATACCGCCGCCGCTCGATGGTGTGGCAAGCGGAACCGAGGATCGCTCGCGTGCGTCGCTACTCGGTTCGCAGGCCGGCCGGGCGGATCGCCGAGCGCAGCGCGGGCAACGTGCACAGCGACACCACGAGCACGACGACCGCCGCGGCGGCGACCGTGGTGGCGATCTCGGTCCAGTCGACCCGGAACCGCCCGCCCGGCGCGACGAGCCACGCCGTGCCCAGGCCGATCGGGATGGCCAGCGCGATGCCGAGCGCCGCGGGTATCGCCGACTGCCACAGCGCGGACACCGCCAGGACCTTCGGCGGCACGCCGTTCGCGGCCAGCACCGCGGTGGGACGGCGGCGTTCGAAGACCTGGTCGACGGCCGCCGCCGCGAGGCCGATCACCGCCAGCAGGGTGAGCAGCACCGACCCGCCGATGACGCCGCTGCGCAGGGACGCGAACAGCTCGACCTGCCCGGCCTCGAACTGGCGGCGCAGCGTGACGCCCCGGTCGGCGCGGCCGGTGGCGGCCATCAGGCGGTCGCCGAACGACTCGTCCGGGTCGCCGCGCACGACGAGTTCGGTCGGCGGCACGGAGGCCAGCACGGGATCGGCGCCGCCCGCCACGACCAGCCCCCACAGGTCGCCGTCGACCTTCTCGTACCGCGGCACGACCCATTCCTGCCCGTTGATCCTGAGCCTGGCGCCGGGTTCCGGGCCGTCACCGACCAGGTACGCGGCGCCGTTCACGCAGTCCGCGACGTCGAGGCGCTCGGCGATCTCGACGCAGTCGGTGCTGGTGACGGTGCCGCCGCCGGCGGTCGGGTGCGCGCGCACCTCGCTGACCTGCCGCACGCCGCCGACCAGCGCGATCGCCTCTTCCAGCGACCGGACCGAGGCGTGCGGGGGCAGGTCGAGCACCCAGCGGTCCGGGGTGTCCGTCGGCGGTCCGGCGGTGAACTGGGCCGCCACGCCGAGCAGGACCTGCAACGTCAGCGAGCCGGTCAGCACCACCACGACGCCGGACAGCACGCGTGGCGTGCCCGCGTCGAAGCGGAGGGTCCGCAGGGCGAGCAGCGGGGCGACGCCGTCCGGTTCGAGGCGGTGGGCGACCTGGCCGACCAGCCACGGCAGCACCGCGCCCGTGCCCGCGAGGACCAGCGCGATGCCGACGCCGAGCCCGACGGCCAGGCGCGCGTCGGCCACCACCTGCCAGTAGCTGCCGATCGCCGAGATCACCACGATCAGCGCGGCGCCCGCGCCGATCAGCCCGAACCGCCACCACGCGCGGTGCCGCGGCAGTTCGACGGCGCGGGACAGGCCGAGCGGCCCGACGTCCTCCGTGCGCAGGGCGAGCAGCGCCGACACGACGGCCACCACCGGCACGCCCAGCGCGATCAGGGCGCCGAGCAGCGGGTCGGGCAGCAGGTCGGTCGGGAAGAAGCCCACCCCTTCCACCTCGATGAACCGGGCGAGCGGCCGTGCGGCGAAGAACAGCGCCACGCCGACGAACAGCCCGAGCACCGCGCCGGTCAACGTCTCGCCGCTCGCGATCCAGCGGATCTGCGTGCGCGACGCGCCGACCAGCCGGATCGCGGCCAGGCGCTGCGCGCGGCCGGTCGTGCCGAGGCGGGTGGCGACCAGGACGAAGATGCCGAGCGGGACGAGCAGCGCGCTGATCGCGGCGACCATCAGCAGCCGGTAGATCGGCAGCAGGGTGGCGGGCGGCTGGTCGCTGCCGAAGCCCGCGGCCGGGTGGGCGCTGTCGTGGTGGGCTTCGGGCAGGCCCGCGTAGAAGATCAGGGACTTCGGCCTCGGCAGGCCCGCGTCGGCGATCACGCCGATCACGCTCTCCGGGAACCGGGCGCGGACCGAGTCGTCGGTGCGCATGAGGTCGAGCAGTTCGGGTGAGACGACCAGCTCGCCCGGGCCCGGGATGCGGCCGACACCGGGCGGCACGGGCGCGTCGGGCGCGGTGGCGGCCAGTTCCACGCCGGTGATGAGCCGCCCTTGCCAGGAAACGCTGACGTGGCGGGCTTTCAGCTTCGCGTCACCCGTCGTGGAGTCGACCGACGCGGCCTGCACGCGGTGCGACTTGGCCTCCCGCGCGGGGCCGATCGAGGCGGCCAGCAGCAGGACGGTGACGCCGAGGCCGACGCCGGCGGCGGTGAGCGCCAACCTCGCCCAGGACGTCCGGCTGCCCCCGACGGCCAGTCGGATGCCCAGGACGAGGTCGGCGGCCCACCTCATCGGAGCACGCTCCGACCGCCCGCGTCGGAGAGCTGGTGGGGGTGCTGGGGAATGGGGGTCACATCTCCTCAGACGTCCCGGAGCGCCGGAACGTGGCTTCGGTGTGCCGACCGAGTTCGCGTCGCCGCCCCGGGCTTGGGGGCGTCAGGGGCGGCGACGCCCGCCTCGGACCTACTCGGAGCGCAGGCCGAGGGCGCCGGTGGCCCGCCGCAGCGACGGCAGCGACAGCAGCGTCACGACGACGACCAGCAGTGCGGCGGCGGCGCTGAGCACCCCGATCCCGGACCAGTCGAGCAGGATCGGCTGGGAGATGATCCGCAGCAGCAGGACCGCCAGACCGCTGCCCACGCTCACGGCCACGACCAGCGCCAACAGCAGCGGCACGGCGTTCTGCCAGAGCAGGGACCGGCTCAGCGCGCCGCGCGGCACACCGCTCGCGGCCAGCACGGCCAGCGGCCGCCTGCGCTCGCGGACCTGCTCCAGAGCCAGCACGAGCAGGCTCGCGCCCGCCAGCAGCAACGTGACCAGCGAACCGGCCAGCAGGGCTTGGCGGATGCTCTGGAACTCCTTCACGCGTTCGGCCACGTCCACCTGGCCGAAGTACGACGTGTAGGCGCGCCACGTCAGCGGGGCCAGGGCGTTGCGGACGTGCTCGGCGATGTCCGGCCGGTCCGGGTCCACCTGCACCAGCACGCTGGAGTCGTCGGGGTCGGCGGGGAGCTCCCGCGCCGCCGACGGCGTGACCAGCAGGCCCGCCCGGTACATGCCGGTGTCGTCCGGTGGCTGGACCACGGTGAACGGGGGAACCGTCCACTCCTGTCCCGGCACCGGGTTGCCCTCGGAGTCCACGCGCGTCGAAACCCGTTGGCCCGCCACGAGCTTCTCGTAGCCGGAACGGTGCGAGGAGCCGGGGTCGACGTAGAAGGTGTCGCCGTCCTGGCAGTCGGGCAGCACCGCCTGCGTCCGCAACGCCTCGCAGCTGCCGATCGTCGCCATGTGGTACTGGTCCGCGCCCGACCTGAGCGACGCGCTCCGCATCGGGTGCGCCTGCCGCACGCCGGCCGACCGGGCCAGCTCCACGGCGATCTTCTCGGTCGCCTCGGGCGGCGAGTCCTGCAGGCTGACCACCATCTTGCCCTTGTCCGCCTCGGGGGTCGGCCGCTCCACGATCCTGGTCTCCGCGCTGGCCATCACGGACTGCAAAGCGATCCCGCCCGCCAGGACCACGGCCACGCCGCCGACCACGCGCGCCGCCGTGCCGCTCTCCAGCTGGAGCCTGCGGATCGCCAGCTGCCACGACGGCGCGCCGCCGCGCATCCGGCCCACCGCGCGTTCGACCACCCACGGCAGCAGCACCGGGATGCCGAGCAGCAGCAGGATGATCCCGCCGATCACGATCACGTCGGAACCCTGGACCGCCTCGCCGCCGAACGCGCCCGCCTGGCTGAGCAGCGCGGCCACGCCGAGGGCGATCGGCACCACGCGCCACCACAGCACCCGTCGCACGGGCTTCGTTCGGCGCACCACGCCCAGCGGCTCGACCACCGTGCGGCGCATGGCGACCACCGACGTCACCACCGCCATCACGGGCACCAGCACCGCGATCAGCGCCGCCAGCGGCGGCCACGGCGTCAGGTCGCCGACGAACACGCTGATCCCGAGCAGCCGGACGTCCTCGACGAACTGGCGTGCGGTGAAGAACAGCGCCGCGCCGACGGCCAGCCCGACGACCGCGCCGAGCAACGCCTCGCCGGCCGCGATCCGGCGGACCCGGTGCGCGCCCGCGCCGACCAGCCGCAAGGCCGCCAGCCTGCGGTCCCGTTCGGCGCCCGCCAGGCGGGTGGTGATGCCGACGAACACCAGCACCGGGAACAGCAGCGCGACCGAGCCGACCATGACCAGCAGGATCAGCACCGGCTCGAGCTCGCGCTCGGTCACCTCGCCGCCGAAGCCGGTGATCGCGTTCTCCCCGTCCGCCCCGACGGACGCGTCACCCGCGTAGAACTTCAGGTCGTGCGGCGCGACGAGACCGGCCTGGCCGATCGTGCCGACGACCTCCTGCGGGAACCGCGCCCGCAGCAGCTCACCGTCCGGCGCGGCCAGCAGGTCCGCCAACGCGGGCGACACGAGGATCTCGCCGTCGCCGGGCACCCTCGACGTGCCCGGCGGCACCGGCGCGCCGGGCCCGGTGCCGCGGACGAAGTGCCCGGTGATCGCCACGCCGCGGTAGTCGGTGTTCCAGAACGTCATGTAGAGCACGTCGCCCGACACCGCCTCGGCGTACACGGGCCCGGCCGCGGACTGCCGCTCGGCGCGTTCGGTCAGCACGCTCGTCACCGACGACGCGGCCAGCAGCACGGCCACGCCGAGGCCGATGCCCGCGCCGGTCAGCGCCAGCCGGACCCACGACGTGCGCCCGCCGCCGAGGGCCAGCCGGACGCCGAGCGCGAGGTCGGCGAACCACTGCTTCACGTGACGGGCTCCATCTCGCGGGACTTGCCGTCGCGCACCACGACCTCGCGGTCGGAGTAGGCGGCCACCCGCGCCTCGTGCGTCACCAGCACCACCGCCGCGTTGGTCTCCTTCGCCGCGGTGACCAGCAGCTGCATCACGCGCTCGCCGTTGAGCGAGTCCAGCGCGCCGGTCGGCTCGTCGGCGAACACCACGCGCGGTCCGGTGACCAGGGCGCGTGCCACGGCGACCCGCTGGCCCTGGCCGCCGGAGGTCTCGCCGGGGCGCTTGTCCGCGACGTCGGCGACCTCCAGCCGCTCCAGCCACTCGCGGGCGCGGGACTCGGCCTCCTTGCGCTTCACCGAACCCAGCCGCAGGGGCAGCGCCACGTTCTCCAGGCAGGTCAGCTCCGGCACCAGCTGGCCGAACTGGAACACGAACCCGAAGTCGGTGCGCCGCAACTCGCTGCGCGGGCCGTCGCCCATCGCGCTGAGCTCCACGTCGCGGTAGCGCACGGTGCCCTTGTCGGGCGTGAGGATGCCGGCCAGGCAGTGCAGCAGGGTGGACTTGCCGGAGCCGGACGGGCCCATCACGGCCACCACCTCGCCCGCGCGCACGCTCAGGCCGGCGCCGTCCAACGCGGGCGTGGGGCCGAACGACTTGTGCAGGTCCACGGCCTCCAGCAGGGTCCGCGCGCCCGCACCGTCGATCAGGTCGCCGCCCGTCGGGCCGCCGTTGGTCGGGTCGACGCTCATGTGGTCACCGCCGTCTTGAGCTTGCCGAGGCGCGCGGCGGTGAGCTCCAGCCAGCGCAGGTCGGCTTCGAGGTGGAACAGGGCGTGGTCGCAGATCAGCTGGTCGGCGAGGTCGCCCTCGGCCTTGCGCTTGGTCAGCTCGCGCATCGTGGTCAGGTGGGCGGCGCGCTGGACGTCGAGCACGTCGTCCGCGCTGCGACCGGACAGCAGGGCCAGCACGACCTTCGCGTAGAGCGTGTTCTGCAGGTAGGGCTCCGGGCTCTCGGGCGTGCCCAGCCAGTGCTCCACGTCCGTCACGCCGGCGTCCGTGATCGCGTACCGCTTGCGGTCGGGGCCGTCGCCCGACTCGACGCCCGCCTCCTCGACCAGGCCGTTGCGGAGCAGGCGCGAGAGCGTGGTGTAGACCTGCCCGTAGTGCAGCGGCCGGCCTTGCCCGAAGCGCTCGTCGTAGGCCTTCTTGAGGTCGTAGCCGTGCCGTGGACCCTTTTCGAGCAGCCCCAGCAGGGTGTGTCCGATCGACATGGCAGGCACTATACACACGATGTATACACACGGTTCATAGCCCGATCGGCGCAGGGTGGCCGCTGGTCCGACCGGGCTGTGGGAGTAACCGATCGTGATGGTTTGACGGTTACTTCGCCACATCGCGTGGCTCCGACGCCTACAGTGGAGGGGTGACTGGTCTGGCGGCCGGCTGGGACCACGCGGCTTTCACGCAGGGTCGAGCCGGCGATGCGGAACACGATGTGGAGCTGCTGCTCGCTTTCCTGAACACCCGAGACCTCGAACTCGGCACGGACGTGCTGGACAGCGCCGCCGCCTGGCGCGCGTGGGTCACCGAACGCGGCCTCGGCCGGGCGGGTGATCCGCACGAGGTCCGCGCCGTCCGCGCCTCGCTGCGGGCCTCGTTGGGTGAACGGCACGACGGCCCCGATCCGACCCCCGTCGCGGGCTTGATCCGCGTCGACCTCAGCCACGGCGTGCCGACCATGTCCAGCACCGACGCGCTCGGCGCGGTGCTCGGGGCGGCGGCGCGGCTGGCCGTGCTCGGGTCGTGGGAGCGGTTCAAGATCTGCCAGGCGGACGACTGCCGGTGGGCGTTCTTCGACCGCTCGCGCAACCGCTCGCGCACCTGGTGCTCGATGCAGACGTGCGGCAACCGGGAGAAGGCCCGCAACTGGCGGGAACGGCGCGCCCTGAGCGTGACCTGAAACGGGGAACCCGGGGTGCCGGAACGCGCGTGTCCCGCGTCCAGGTACCCCGGGTCGAACGCTCAGGTCACGTCACCAGTTGGCTGACGGTGTAGATCGCCAGGCCCGCGAGCGCGCCGACGACCGTGCCGTTGATCCGGATGAACTGCAGGTCGCGGCCGACCTGCAGCTCGATCTTGCGCGAGGTCTCCTCGGCGTCCCAGCGCTCGACGGTGTCGGTGATCAGCGTGGTGATCTCGTCGCGGTAGTTGGTCACCACGTACCCCGCCGCGCCCTCGAGCCACCCGTCGACCTTCTCGCGCAGCGACTCGTCCTCCACCATCCGGCGGCCGAAGGTCATCAGGCCCTCGCGCACGCGCTTGCGCAGCTCCGACGACGGGTCCTCGGCCGCGTCGAGCAGCATCTTCTTCGCCGTGCCCCAGGCCGACCCGATGAGCCGCTGCACGTCCGGGTGCGTCACGAGCTGCTGCTTGACCTGCTCGGCCCGCTGCATGGTCGCCGGGTCGGTCCGCAGGTCGCCCGCGAACTCGATCAGGAACTGGTCCACCGCCAGCCGCATCGGGTGGTTGACGTCGGTCTTCACCGCCCACGCGAAGTTCAGCAGCTCGTTGTAGACCTTGTCGCCGAGCAGCGAGTCGACGAACTTCGGCGACCACGTCGGCGCCCGGTCCGACACCACGCCCATGACCTTGTCGTAGTTGTCGCGCACCCAGTCGTACGCCCGGTCGCACACCAGGTCCACGAGCTTGTGGTGCGCGCCGTCGGTGAGCACCTGGCCGAGCAGCCTGCCCAGCGGCGGACCCCACGGCTGGTCGACCAACCGCCGCACCAGCGCCTGCTCGACCACGGCCTGCACGTCGTCGTCGCGCAGCACGGTCACGGCGCCCTTCACGACGTTGGCCAGCTCGGACGTGACCCGCTCGGCGTGCTCGGGCCGCGCGACCCACTCGCCGAGCCGCCGGCCGATGCCCGCCCGCCGCAGCTTGTCCCGCACCACCGCCTCGGACAGGAAGTTCGTCCCGACGAACGACCCCAGCGCGTCGCCGAAGCTGTCCTTGCGGGTCGGGATGATCGCGGTGTGCGGGATCGGCAGTCCGAGCGGCCTGCGGAACAGCGCGGTCACGGCGAACCAGTCGGCCAGCGCGCCGACCATGCCCGCCTCGGCCGCCGCGCGGACGTAGCCGAGCCACGCCGGGCCGCCGTCCTCGAACAGCAGTGCCACGACGAAGATCAGGGTCGCGGCCAGGAAGAAGCCGGTCGCGACGAGCTTCATCCGGCGCAGGCCCTGGCGCTTGAGCTGGTCAGCGGGGGTCAGTTGCTCCACGGCGCCATTGTCCGTGAAGATTCGGCCTTGTGCGGGCACCAGCGCTAGTCACCAGGATGAGGCCGTTCACCTCGACGATCTTCGCCGAGATGACGGCGTTGGCCACGCGGACCGGGGCGGTGAACCTCGGGCAGGGCTTCCCGGACACCGACGGCCCGGCCGGGATGCTCGCGGCCGCCAAGGCCGCCATCGACGGCGGTCTCAACCAGTACCCGCCCGGCCCGGGCATGCCGGAGCTGCGCCAGGCGATCGCGGAGCACCGCGCGCGCTACGGCACGCACTACGACCCCGACACCGAGATCCTGGTGACGGTCGGCGCCACGGAGGCCATCGCGGCGACGTTGCTGGCGCTGGTGGAGCCCGGTGACGAGGTCGTGCTCATCGAGCCCTACTACGACTCCTACGCGGCGTCCGTGGCGCTGGCCGGCGCGACCCGCCGCACGGTGGGGCTGGTCGAGGAGCCGGGCACGGGCCGGCTCGGGCTCGACGTCGACGCGCTGCGCGCCGCCATCGGCCCGAAGACCAGGGCGTTGCTGCTCAACTCGCCGCACAACCCGACGGGGACCGTGCTCAACTACGTGGAGCTGGCCGCCGTCGCCGCGCTGTGCGTCGAGCACGACCTCGTGGCGATCACCGACGAGGTGTACGAGCACCTGGTGTTCGACGGCCTCGCGCACGTGCCGCTGGCCACGTTCCCCGGCATGGCCGAGCGGACCGTGACGATCTCCGGCGCGGGCAAGTCGTTCAACTGCACGGGCTGGAAGATCGGCTGGGCGTGCGGCCCCGCCGAGCTGGTCGGCGCGGCGCGCGCGGCCAAGCAGTTCCTGACCTTCGTCGGCGGCGCGCCGTTCCAGCCGGCCGTCGCGCACGCGCTGCGGCACGAGCTGGAGTGGGTCGAGGGCCTGCGCACGTCGCTGCAGGACAAGCGGTCGCGGCTGTCCGCCGGCCTGGCCGACGCCGGGTTCGCGGTGCGGCCCAGCGAGGGCACCTACTTCATCACCGCGGACGTCCGGCCGCTCGGCTTCACCGACGGCGCGCAGCTGTGCCGCGAGCTGCCGGGCCGGATCGGCGTGGCGGCCGTGCCGGTGCAGGTGTTCACCGACCACCCGGACGACTGGCGGCACCTGGTGCGGTTCGCGTTCTGCAAGCGTGACGAGGTGCTGGACGAGGCGATCGGCCGGCTGCGGAAGCTAAGCGTCTGACGTGACCTGGGAGGGACGCGCGCCCGCCAGCCGGTCCTGCACCAGCGCGTGCCGGAACTGGTAGACGGCGCCCGCCTGGCGCAGCACGCCGAGCTTGCGCGCGTCCTCCAGGAACACCATCAGCTCCCACGGCAGCTTCCCGCGCGCCGCCAGCCAGATCCGCGCCACGGTGAACCACCACCAGCGCAGGTGCAGCACGGACAGCGTGAAGCCGAGCATCAGCCCGCACGCCAGGCCGAGCCCGACCATGCCCGACTGGGCCGGCCCGAACACCAGCCCGGCGGCCGCGCCGAACACCACGGCCAGCACCAGCGACCCGGTCCACACCGCGACCCGGTCCCGCGCCATCGTCCACTTCGGACTGGACGGGTGGCTCAGCTCGGCCGTGCTGCCCAACCCGAACCGCAGCGCCACCGCCACCGCGATGCCGAGGCCGACGACCAGTCCCGCGGACAGCCCGTACAGCGCGCCGAACACCAGGCCCGCCGCCGTGCCCAGCACACCGCTGACCACGACCAGGCTGCGCCACACGCCGAGCCGGGGTTTCGGCGCGCGGTGCCCGGACGCGTACAGCGCGGCCACCGCGACCGCGAGCCCGGCGGCCAGCCCGGTGATCGGCGCCAGCTGCGGCGTGCTCGCGTAGGCCATCAGCCAGGCGACGCCGAAGCCGCCGATCAGGCCGAGCGCGACCGCGCCGAGCAGCGCCAGCCACGTGCCGGCGACCGAGCGGCGCAGGTCCCACCAGCCGAGCTCGCGCACGCCGCGCCGCCGCATCTCGCCGGCCAGGAACGCCAGCCAGCGGGCCGCCTTGTCCTTGGGCCAGACCTGGCTGGCCCTGACCTGGTGCGCCACCCCGCGGTCGCCGAACGCGCCGTCGACCAGCAGGTCCGCCAGGTGGTTCTCGATGGCGGCGCGGTCGGGGAACCGGACCCGGTCCAGCAGCTCGCTCGGCTCGCCGTACCCGTAGACGACGCCCGCCAGCCACACCGCCAGCGGCGTGGAGAGCGCGTCGGCCAGCCGGCCGTCCGGCTCGTCGCGCAGGTGCAGGAAGACCGGCTCCCAGCGGGCGGCGGACACCGGGTCCGCCACCGACCGCAGGTAGCCCGCGACCTCCTCCAGGTCCAACGGCTGCAACTGCACGACCTGCGCGCCGGCCACGGTGCCGTTCACCTCGGCGAACTCGTCCGTGCGGCTGGTCAGGACCAGCGGGTGCGAGCCGGGGAACGCGCGGTTGATGCGGTCCAGCGCGTCGGCGCGGCGCGCGGGCGGGAGCTGGTCGAGGCCGTCGAGGACCGGGAACACGCGGCGTTGCTCGACCAGCAGGTCGCCCGCGTAGCTGCCGTACAGCTCGGTGTTGCGCAGCGCCGGGTGGTCCTCGTACAGCCGCCGGGTCATCCAGGTGCGGACGTCCTCCGCCTCCGGGTTCCACGTGGACAGCGGCAGCAGGACCGGCACCGGACCGTCCACGTGGCGGTCGAGCAGGCCGATCGCGAGCAGCATCGCGGTCGTGCTCTTGCCCGCGCCGGGCTCGCCGAGGAACACCATGCGCCGGTTGCGCTGGAACGCGCGGACGACGGCGTCGCTGTGCCCGGGTTCGCCCTGCGTGGCGCTCCAGTGCAGGTCGAGGGCGTGGTCCTCCAGGCCGCGGGCGCGGCACTCCTCGTTCCACTGGGCGTGCAGGGCGCGGGCCAGGGCGCTCGTGGCGGCGTCGAGGTTGTCGTCGGTGGACAGGCCGGCGGCCCGCCTGCGGTGCAGCCACGGGTCCAGCGCCGCGAGCAGCGCGAGGAAGCCGAGGGCGAGGCCGGACAGCCACAGCTCGGGGTCGATGCCGTAGTCGGTGACGAACAGGCCGGCCGCGGCGAGCACGGCGGCCAGCACGCACCCCGTGAGCACGGCCCGTTGGCGGAATCTGGACACCAACGCATCATGACTGAACGATCACGGATGGTGGTGACGCGGTGACCCTTGTGTCGTGCGTACCCTCGAAGACGTGATCTGTCCGAAATGCCAGGACCTCATGCGGACCATCAGCCGTGGCTCCGTGCACATCGAGCAGTGCGAGAACTGCAAGGGCGTTTTCCTGGACGGCGGCGAGCTGGAGCAGATCATCGCCGCCGAGCGGGCGCACTACGCGCAGCCGTACCGGCCGGAGGGCGTGCCCGTGTCGGTACCCGTGCCCGTCCCGGTGTCGGCGCCGGCCGCCGAGCCGACGGCGGTCGTGCCGATCGAGGGGACGTTGCCGGCCGACGGCGACGTCCCGGTCGAGGGCGGGCAGCAGCCGGCCGCCGTGCCGCCCGCGCCCGCCGCCGGTCCACCGCCGCCCTACCAGCCGCCTCCCGGCACGCCGACCGGTCCACCCCCGCCGTACCAGCCGCCGCCGGGCACCGCGCCCGCCGTGCCGCCGCCCGCCGCCTACCCGGGCGGGTACTACGCGCCGCAGCCGCACTACCCGCGCCGCAAGCGCAGCTTCCTGGAGGAACTGCTCGACTGAACGGCCCGCCGGCCCGGTCCGGGCGTCGACTCCGGGTGTTCCGAACGCGGGACGCGCGGGTGGGTTTACGGGAGTGGCCAGGTCAGGTCGGTGCCGTCCAGGGCGAAGTACTGGGAGGTCGGCGTCGCGGTGAAGGTGAACTGGTGGCGGCGCGGCCTGCCCAGCGCGCGCCACTGCCGGTAGGCGGCTTCGGCGACGTCCCACAGCGCCCGCGGACCGCCCTGGTCCACGACGGCGCCGCGGTGCCGGACCCACGAGCCGTCGGGGTGCACGAGGCGGATCGGGTCGGCCGCCACCGCCACCTCGGCCAGCGCCAGCCCGGCGAAGAACTCGAAGCCGCCGGCCGGGTCCAGCACGCTGCGCGAGGACAGCAGGGTCGTGCGGGACGTCGTCGGCTCCTCGGTCAGGGCCTCCAGCAGCGCCTCGTCCGCCCACTCCTGCCGGTGCGCGCGCAACGGCATGAACCGGCCGTCCTCCGGCAGCACGCGACCGGTGGCTTGCCCGTCGCGCACGGTCAGCCGCACCAGACCGGCGCCGATGGCCCGGTTGAACGTGGTCACGATCGCCCCGCCGGGCGCGGTCTGCTCCAGCCACGCCGTCGGGATGCGGGACACGGCGCACGTGCCGAGGATCCGGTCGTAGGGAGCGCGCGGCGCGTGCCCCTGCTCGCCGTCGCCCAGCACGCACGTCGGGTGGTAGCCGGCGGCGGCCAGCCGGGCCTCGGCGCGCACCAGCACGCCGGGGTCGACGTCGATCGAGGTCACGCGGTCCCCGCCGAGCACGTGGCAGAGCAGGGCGGCGTTGTAGCCGGTGCCGGTGCCGATCTCCAGCACCCGGTCGCCCGGCGCGACGGCCAGGGCCTCCAGCATGATCGCCATGATCGTCGGCATGCTCGACGAACTGGTGGGTACCCCCGTCACGGCTCCGGTGACGAGTGCTTGCTCCCACGCCCGGTCGTCGTTGTCGAGCTGGGTCACGCAGACGTCGTTGCGGTAGGCGAGCGCGAGGTGGTCGGGGTGCTCCGCGGTCACCGGCTCCCACGCGCCGTCGGGGCGCTGGACGAAGAACCCCGGCAGGAACGCGTGCCTCGGGACCTGGCGAAACGCCTCCGCCCACCGCCGGTCGCGCAACACGCCCGCGGCCAGCAGCGAGTCGGTCAGCCGGGCTCGCAGGTTCGCCGCAACGTCCACGCGCTCCACCGTAGCGCTGTGGGCGAGCACACGTCCCGATCGCTAGCAGAGCGCTTGCAGCAGCTAGCACCTCCGCGTACCGTCGACGGTGGATCGAGGAGGTGCCGCGAAGTTGGACAAGTCCATCGACGAGGCGGTGGCCGATCTCGGCCGCGACATCGGCGAGTACATCCGCCAGCAGCGCAACACGGCCAAGATCTCGTTGCGGCAGCTGGCCAAGCTCGCCGGGGTCTCCAACCCGTACCTGAGCCAGATCGAACGGGGCCTGCGCAAGCCGAGCGCGGAGATCCTGCAGCAGATCGCCAAGGGGCTGAGGATCTCGGCGGAGGCGCTGTACGTCGAGGCCGGGATCCTGGAGCAGCGCGAGGGCGGGGCCCTCGCGGACGCCATCGTCACCGCCCCCGACCTGACCGAGCGGCAGAAACAGGTGTTGCTCGACGTCTACGAGTCGTTCCGGCGGGAGAACGCCGCCGGCCGAGCCGGCAATCAGATGACTGCCGGTCGAGCCGGCGATCAGACCACCGGCGGTCGCGCCGGCGACCAGGCGACCGCCGAGGCGGAGAACACCGCAGGCGGAGCCGGCGCACCGGCCACCGCCACCCAGACCAACGAGGAGTGATCTCCATGCCGAACCTGCCCACCACCGAAGAGCTCCGCAAGGCCGGCGAGCAGGCCGTCGCCGCCGCCCGCACGCCGCTGCTGGCCGCCCTCGGCGCCGGCGACCTGGCCGCGAAGGCGGTCATCGACGCGTTGAACAAGGCCCGCGAGCGCGCCGAGTCGGCGAAGACCGCGGCCGAGTCCGCCGACCTGAAGAAGGACCTGCGCGACCGGCTGGACCCGGCCGAGCTGCGCAAGGTCGTGGACGCCTACACGCAGTCCGCGCTGAACCTCTACCAGTTCTTCGCCCAGCACGGCGAGGAGGCGCTGGAGAAGCTGAAGACCCAGCCGGGCCTGCAGAAGGCGCTGCACCAGGTCGAGGAGGCCGTCGGCACCGCGCAGAAGCGCACCGAGGCCGCCGCCGCGGACGCCCGCGTGCTGGCCGACGACGTGCTCGGCAAGGTGTCCCGCCGCACCCGCGCGGTCGGCGAGAAGGTCGCCGACGACCTGGACGACGCGAGCGAGAAGCTGGCCGAGACCGTGGTCGAGGTCGGCGGTGACGTCGCCGCCGAGGTGCGCGAGACGAGCCGCAAGGCCGCGCCGCGCAAGCCGGCCGCGACGAAGCCGGTCACCACGACCAAGCCCGCGGGCGTCGCGAAGCCCGCGAGCCCGACCAAGACCGCGGCCACCCGCTCGACCGCGGCGAAGAAGCCGACCGACAGCGGCAAGTGACCCGACCGTGACGGGGCGTCCCACCAAGGGCGCCCCGTTTCGGCTGTACCACGACAGCGCCACGCACGTAGGCTGGAGACGTGTTGCCACCATTCCCGCCGTTCAGTCCTCTCTTCCTGGACTTCTGGGTCATGTTCGCGGCGTACTACGCCGCGTTGGTCATGGGCGTGTTCGCCTTCGCGCACGCGCTCTCGCAGCGGGCCGACGCCTTCACGGCGGCCGAGCGCATGACCAAGCCCGCGTGGCTCGGCATCACCGGCGGTGGCGCGTTCGCGCTGCTGCTGTTCCACCCGTTCTCCGCCGGCGGCATGTTCTGGCTCGCCGGGCTGGTCGCGGTCACGGTGTACGTGGTCGACGTCCGGCCCCGGCTGATCGAGGTCCAGCGCGGCCCGCGGTGGTGACGCACCGGAGCTTCGGCTCCGGCGCGCCCGTCACGCTCGTCGGCCACGGCCTGGGCGCGACACCCGGCGAAGCCCGCCTGCCCACCTCCGGGCTGCCGGGCACGAAAGTGGTGGTCACCCTCCCCTCGCACGGCGACGCGCCGGACGCGCCCGAGGGCTACTGGACCTACCGGCGCATCGCCGCCGACCTGCGTGGAGCGGCACGGGAGACCGGCGCGACCCGGGCGGTCGGCGTGTCGTTGACCGCGGGCGCGCTGCTGGCCCTGCTCGCCGACGAACCCGACGCGTTCGACCGCGTCGCCCTCCTGCTGCCCGCCGTGCTGGACGAGCCGAGGCGCCTGCTCGACCGCGAGGAGGCGATCACCGCCGTCGGCGGACCACCCGGCTACCAGGCCGAACGGCGACAGGCGTTCGCGCGGCTCGACGGCGCGCTGGCCGAGCTGCCCGGCCAGGTCGCGGTCACCGACCGCGCGGCGCTGGCCCGCGTCACGGCCCCCGTGCTGGTGGTCGGCGCGACGGACGACCCGCTGCACCCCGAGGACGTGGCGAAGCAGGTGGCCGCCGCGTTCCCGAACGGCCGGGTGGAGCTCGTGCCGTCGTGGTCGACCCACCGCGCCGACGTCCGCGGGTGGTTGGTCGACTTCCTGCGGGGGTAGCCGAACCGCATGGCCGAACAGAAGAGGATCGCATTCCTGGTCGACACGGAGGGCATCGAGCAGGTCGAGCTGACCGAGCCCTGGCAGCACGTGGAGAAGGCCGGTGCCGTGCCGAGGCTGCTCGCGCCCAAGCTCGGCACGGTGCAGGCGTACGACCACCTCACGCCCGCCGACACGTTCGACGTGGACGTGCCGTTCGCGCACGCGGACCCGATGGACTACGACGCCGTGGTGATCCCGGGTGGCGTGGCCAACGCCGACAACCTCAGGCTCGACCGCGACGCGGTGAAGTTCGTCAAGCAGCACGTCGCCGCGGGCAAGCCGGTCGCGGCGATCTGCCACGGGCCGTGGCTGCTGGTGGAGGCGGACGTGGTGCGCGGCAAGCAGCTGACCTCGTTCCCGAGCCTGGCCACCGACCTCCGCAACGCGGGCGCCGACTGGGCGGACGTGGAGGTGCGGGTCTGCGACGTGGCCGGGTGGACCCTGGTCACCAGCCGCAAGCCCGACGACCTGCCGGCGTTCAACCGCGAGGCGCTCAAGGCCTTCGGGCTCCAGGACCTCTGACGCGCCCCGGACCGGGTCCACGGGGATGTGCACCTCCCCGTGGCCGCGCTAGAGCCTGGCCGTCGCGTACACCGCGATCGCGTCGCGGACGTACTCGGCGAAGCCCTCGGCGTGCGCGTCGAACTGCGCCTTGAACTCCGGCGAGTCCACGTACAGCTCACCGAGCCCGGTGTAGGACTCCCGGTTCGGCGTCCAGCTCAGGCAGATCCACCGGTAGTGCCGGTCGGTCACGTCCAGCGCGCGCGGCGCGTCGGCCGGGACGCCGGCGTCGAACAGCTCGGCGTAGGCCTTCCCGATGGCCTGCCACTCCGCCTTGAACCCCTCGGCGTCGGCCTTGGTCCAGCCCTTCATCCGGCGCTTGCTCTCGTCGACGTGCTCCTGGACGCCCTCGCCGTAGCGCTCCACCAGTTCCGCCTCGTAGCGGGCCTGGCGGTCGGCGTCGAAGCCGTCGAACAGCTCTTCCAGTGCCACTTCGTCACCCCCTTCCAGTTCCTCGATCGTGCGGGAGACGGTCCGGGCCAGCTTCGCCAGCCGCTCCTGCTCGGTGGCCAGCCACCGCGCGTGGTTGCGCAGCACGTCGACCGCCCGGTGCCGCCCGTCCAGGACCTCGGCCACGGTGTCGAGGCCGAGTCCCAGGTCGCGCAGCAGCAGGATGCGCTGGAGCCGGTGCAACTGCTCGCGCTCGTAGTAGCGGTAGCCGTTGTCGCCGACCCACGCCGGTTCGAGCAGGCCGATCGCGTCGTAGTGCCGCAACGTCCGCGAAGTCACCTTCGACATCCGCGCGACCTGTGCGATCGACCAGGCCATGACCGTGCTCCCTCCCTGTGCCGACCACGGTAGGGGTTGACGTAGCGTCAACGTCAAGCGCGGCCGGCAGGATGGCCGGTGTGTGGACCATCGCGGGAACCCTGACCCCCTTGCCCGTGCTCGACCGGCTCGACCTGGTCGCGGACCCGGTCGCCGCGGCGTTGAGGTCGATGGCGGACGGCGCGCGGCTCGCGGTCGCGGAGATCGACCCCGGGCTGGCGGACACGGCCGAGTTCTGCGCGCACTACGGCTCGCCGTTGGCGGCGTCGGCGAACTGCGTCGTCGTCGCGGGCAAGCGCGGCGAGACCGTCCGGTACGCGGCGTGCGTCGTGCTCGCGACCACCCGCGCGGACGTGAACGGCGTCGTCCGGCGGCGGCTGGACGCGCGCAAGGCGTCGTTCGCGCCGATGGACGACGCGGTGTCGCTCAGCGGCATGGAGTACGGCGGCATCACGCCGATCGGCCTGCCCGAGGACTGGCCCGTGCTGCTGTCGCCCGAGGTGGCGGCGGCGCCGGAACTGGTCATCGGCAGCGGCATCCGGGGCAGCAAGGTCCTGGTGCCGGGCGAGGTGCTGGCCAAGCTGCCGAACGCCGAGGTCGTCGAGGGCCTGGCCCGCTAGCCCGCCAGGTGCCGGTCGAGCACTTCGCGCGCCTGGTCGTGCGTGAGGTGCCCGATGAGCACGTGCGTGGTGAGGCCGTCGGCCAGCGCCAGCACCGTGCGCGCCCGCCCGCGGTCGCCGAGGAGCCTGGTGAACATGTCCTCGAGGTCGGCGTAGCTCGCGCGCAGGACGGGCGCGAGCGCCGGGCTGACGGCCGCCTGCGCGACGAACGCGAGCCACACCCTGGCTTCGGCGCGCTCGGGCAGCGCGACGGCACGTGCCGCCTCGGCCGCGGTGCCGCCGGCCCGGCCCAGGACGCGCTTGCCGACCTCTTCCAGCGCGAACCGCAGCATCTCGTCCTTGGTGCGGAAACACCGCTGCACCGCCCCCATCGAGACGTCAGCGCGCGCTGCGACGTCCCTCAGGGTCACGCCTTCGAGGCCGCGTTCGTCGGCGAGCAGGAACACCGCGTCGGTGATCTGCCGGCGCCGGGATTCGTATTCGACCTGCTTGGGCACCCGTGGATACTATTCGATGCACTTGCATCGGAACAGGGGGCGTCATGTGGGACTGGACGGCGGCGGAGCAGGCCGCCGCGGTGCGCTCGGGCCGCGTCACGGCGGTCGCGCTGGTGGAGAGCCACCTGGAGCGGATCGCGGCGGTGAACCCGGTGGTCAACGCGATCACGCGGCTGGTGGCCGAGCAGGCGCTGGCCGAGGCGGCGGAGCTCGACCGGGACGGTGCGCGCGGGCCGCTGGCCGGTGTGCCGTTCACGGTGAAGGAGAGCATCGCGATCGGCGGCGTGCCGACGACCCACGGCGCGGTGCGGTTCAAGGACTTCGTGACGCCGCTGGACGCGCCGCCGGTGGCGCGGCTGCGCGCGGCGGGCGCGATCCCGATCGGGCACTCGAACATGCCGACGCTCACGTTGGCCGGCGTGCACACGCGCAGCGAGCTGTTCGGCGACACGGTCAACCCGTGGGACCCGGCCGTCACGCCCGGCGGGTCCAGCGGCGGCGACGGGGTGGCGGTGGCGACCGGGATGGCGGGGTTGGGGCTGGGCAACGACGCCGGCGGCTCGGTGCGCGTCCCGGCGGCGTTCTGCGGCGTGGCCGGGTTGAAGCCGACCTACGGGCGGTTCCCGGCCGACCACCGGCTCGGTCCGGACGACCCGCCGCTGGGCGCGCAGCTGTTCGTGGTGGACGGGCCGCTCGCCCGCACCGTCGGTGACCTGCGGCTCGCGTTCGAGGCGTTGGCCGGCACGTCGCCGCGCGACCCGAGGGCGGTGCCCGTGCCGCTGACCGGGCCGCCGGTGCCGCGTCGGGTGGCGGTGGTCGCCGATCCCGGCGGCACGGGGGTCGACCCGGTGGTGCGGGCCGCGGTCGAGGACGCCGCAGGCGTGCTGTCGGACGCCGGGTACGAGGTGGTCGAGGCGGACGTGCCGGTGCTGGACGAGGCGCTGGCGGCGTACGGGGGCATGCTGATGACGGAGTTCGCGCCGAGCTGGCCGGTGGTGCGGACGTTGCTCGGCGCGGAAGGCCACCGGTACATCGAGATGTCGATGGCGAAGACCGCGCCGGTGGACGTCGCGGAGTACGTGCGGCTCACGGGCGTGCTGCTGGGCGTGAAGCGGGCGTGGGCGCAGTTCCTGGACCGGTTCCCGCTGGTGCTCGGGCCGGTGTTCACCGCCCGTCCGCCCGCGCCCGGGGTGGAGTCGCGCTCGATCGAGGGGCACGACCTGGTGACCGGCGCGATGCGGCTGTGCACCGCGACGACCTTCGTCGGCCTGCCGGCGGTGGCCGTGCCGACCGGGGTGGTCGACGGGCTGCCCGTCGGCGTGCAGCTGGTCGGTCGGGCCTACCGCGAGGACGTGTGCCTGGACGCGGCCGAGGTGGTGCAGCGGGTGATCACCCCGCGTACTCCCGCAGGAAGCTGACGGCCTCGTCCGCGTCGTCGGTGACGAGGATCCAGCGCTCGGCCTCCCGGCCGCGGGCCAGGCGTCGCACCAGCGGCGCGGCCGGCACCTCGTCGACCCAGAAGTCCTCGCCCAGGAACACCATCGGCGCGGCCGGGCCGACCGAGCCGTAGTGGTTCTGGCAGTAGTCCTGGAAGACCTCCTGCACGGTGCCCGCGCTGCCCGGCGTGTAGATGATGCCGCCGGTGGCGACGGTGAGCAGGCCCTCCTCGCGGACGGAGTTGGCGAAGTACTTGGCGTGCAGCTCGCACGCCGGGTTCGGCGGTTCGTGGCCGTAGAACCAGGTCGGGATGCCGATCGTGCGCGGTCGGTCGGAGGTGGGCAGGTCGGTGGGGCACGCGGCGATCCAGCGGCCGATGGACTCCGCGTCCCCGCCGAACGCGGGCGCCTTCGACAGGTCCTTCAACGTCGGCTCGTCCACGCCGACCCGCACGCCCAGCGGCACGGCCTCCATCACGCCCGGACCGCCGCCGGTCAGCACGGTGAACCCGGCTTCGCCGAGCGCCGCGCCCAGCCCGACGGCCCGCCGGTAGCCGTCGGTGTCGCGGCCGAGCGCGTGCCCGCCCATCACGGCGACCGGGCGTTCGGCGAGCGCGTCGTCCAGCGCCTCGGTGATCGCGTGGTCGTGCAGGCGTTCGGCGAGGGCGTGCAGCGGGTCCGGGTTGTGGCCCCTGGCGCGGGTGTGCCGGTAGATGACGGCGTCCGGGGTGTCGGCGTAGGACAGCGGGTCGCCCGGGTCGAAACCGGCGAACAGCTCGGCCGGCGTGTAGAGCCGCGACCGGTACACGTCGTAGGGCAGGTCGGGGATGGTCGGGAACACCAGCGCCCCGGCCGCCGCCGCGCGCCGCTGGGCGAGCGGCGAGAGCGTGCAGCCGAGGAACAGCGCGCCGTCCATCGGCACGCGCAGCTCTTCCCCGCTCAGGTCGAGCCCGACGAGGACGGCGTTCCGCAGCTCGGACGCCGCGCGGACCTGGTCGAGGTCGGTGTACTCGGTGCGCACCGGCGCAGCCTACGTGCGGGCCGCCACCCCGGATCGGGGTTTCCTCAGAAGATGACGGTCTGGTTGCCGTGCACCAGGACGCGGTCCTCCAGGTGCCACCGCAGACCGCGCGACAGCACGACCTTCTCGATGTCGCGCCCCTTGCGCACCATGTCGTTGACGGAGTCGGTGTGGTCCACCCGGATCACGTCCTGCTCCACGATCGGGCCCTGGTCGAGGTCCGCGGTCACGTAGTGGCACGTGGCGCCGACCAGCTTCACGCCCCGGCTGTGCGCCTGGTGGTACGGCCGCGCCCCGATGAACGACGGCAGGAAGCTGTGGTGGATGTTCAACGCCCGCCCGGCCCAGTCCGCGCACAGCTCGGCGGGCAGGATCTGCATGAACCGCGCCAGCACCACCGCGTGCGGCCGGTGGGCGTCGACGAGCTGCCGCAGCTGCGCGAACGCCGCCGCCTTGCCCTCCGGGTCGTTCGCCGGGAACGGCACGTGGTGGAACGGGATGCCGTGCGCCCTGGTGATCCCGGCCAGGTCGGCGTGGTTGCCGATGACCGCGGACACGTCGACGTCCAGCTCGTGCGACGCCACCCGGCCCAGCAGGTCGTACAGGCAGTGGCCCTCCTTGGACACCAGGATCACCACCCGCCTGCGCTCGCCGGAGTCGGCGACCCGCCACGAGCCGGGGTGCGCACCCAGCTCGCGGGCCACTTCCGCGAACCGGACCCGCAGCTCCTCCACGTCGAACGGCAGCGAGTCGGCCCGGACCTCCTGGCGGGTGAAGAACCAGTTGGTGGTCGGGTCGGTGTGGTAGGCCGCCTCGACGATCCAGCCACCGTGCTCGGCCAGGAACGAGGAGATCCGGGCCACGATGCCGGTGCGGTCGGGGCAGCCGAAGGTGATCACGTAGCGTCGTTCAGGCAGAGGCACGACCGGAAGTATCTACGGTCGCGGCAGCCCGTCCAGCAGTGACCTGTCACCCGATGTGATGGCGCCGCTCGGCCTGCCCCACGCCGCCCGGTAGACCGCGTCGGCGGTGCCGGCCACGGTGGCGTCCTCGTCGGTGCCGGAGTCGGTGATCGGACCCACCTCGGGCGGCTGACCGGGCGTGAGCCGCACCTCCCAGGCACGGCTCGCGTCGGCGGCGTGGAACAGCACCCGCCCCGTCCGCGCGATCGGCCTGCGCCGCGCGCCGGTCAGCAGCATCCGGGTCAGGAACTCGTCCACCCCGTCGGCCGCGAACTCGACGTCGAACAGCAGGGACGGCACGTCCGCGCCGTGCCGGGCGTGCTCGGCGTCGAGCCGGTGGATCGCGGTCTCGTGCGCCTGCCGGCGTGACCAGAAGCCGAAGGTCTTGGGCCCGACGAACGTCCACGCGGGCGTGTTCGACGTGGAGCCGAGCAGGGTGTCGGTCAGCTCGACGACCTTCTTGTCCCACCAGGCGAACAGCTCGTCCCAGTCGGCGGGGCGCTCTTCGGGCTTGACCCAGTCCGCGTCCACCGGCGTGTGCAGCGCCCGCAGCGCCCAGGAGTGGACCATCGCCACGTGGTCGACGAGCCCGCGCACCGTCCAGCCGGGGCAGGTGGACACCTGCGCCTCCGGCCCGGCGGCCAGGGCGGCGGCACGCAGTGCGGCGTACTGGGTCCTGATGTGCTGGACGAAATCGGCGTGGTCCACTCCGCACAGCCTAGGGACTCACCACGTCCCAGGACAGGGTGATCTCGCCGAGCCGCCAGCGCTTCCGGTCGTCCAGCACCGGCCAGCCGCGGTCGGCCAGCAGCCGCACGGACTCCACCCACCGCGCCCGCGGGCCGTAGGGCGCGAACGGCGCGCACGTCGCCCAGCACGCGTCCAGTTCGCAGAGCAGGGCGTGCACCTTCTCGCCGGGCACGTTGTGGTGGATCAACGCCTTCGGCAGCCGCTCGGCGAGGTCACCAGGGGTCTCCAGGTCGGCGGGCAGGCAGGACAGCGTGAACGTTTGCGGCCCGTCCGCGGTCAACGCGACCCAGCAGCAACGGCGGCCGATCTCGTCGCACGTGCCCTCGACCAGCACGCCGCCGGGCGCGAGGCGGCCGACCATGGTGTCCCACGCCTCGGCCGCCTGCTCCTCGGTGTACTGCCGGAGCACGTTGAACGCGCGCAGCAGCAGCGGGCGCGCGCCGGCCAGCTCGAACCCGCCGCGCCGGAAGTCGAGGCCGGGCGGGTCGGCGACCTCCTTGCCCGCGGCGACCCGGTCGGCGTCGAGCTCCAGGCCGAGCACGCGGACGGCCGGGTTCACGGCGCGCAGCCGTGCCGCCATCTCGACGGTGGTGATCGGCGAGGAGCCGTAGCCGAGGTCGACCACCAGCGGTTCGGGCGCGGAGAGCAGGTCGCGGTAGGTGTGCGCGACCCACCGGTCGACCCGGCGCAGGCGGTTCGGGTTGGTGGTGCCCCTCGTGGGCAGGCCGAGCGCGCGCGCCCGGCCCGCGGCTAGGCGCGGCGTGCGAGCCATTCGGCGGTGAACTCGGATTCCTTGTCGAGCAGCAGCGAGACCTGTTCGGCGATCATCGCCTCCAGCTTGCCGCCCATGATCGGGATGCCCACCTTGACCTGACCCGTGAGGGTGAGTTCGCTCCCACTCGCGGTGTCGGCGAGCGTGATCGTGCCGTCCAGCCGGCCCGGGACGCCGTTCAGCGTCACCTCGACCGTGCCCGCGTAACCGGCCTCGGTCCACGACTCGGCGCGGTCGATGACGAGGTCGCCGCCGAGCAGGCCGCGGGCCACCGACGGCAGCTTGTCGGCGGGCACACCCTGCTTGAGCTGGTAGGACGTGCTCTGGTCGGTGGTGGTGAAGGCGACCAGCTCCGGGTTCGTGCCACCCAGTTCGGCGAGCCGGTCGCGCAGGTACGTCTGGTCGACCAACGCTGCGTACACGTCCCGTGCCGGCCAGCGGGACGTGGTTCGGTGCTCGATGCGGCGTGCCATGTCGCGGAGGCTACCGTTCACGGTCGTGACCACCCCGCCCTCCAGTGCCCGTGTGCCGCTGGCCGAGTGCACCACGCTGCGGCTCGGTGGCCCTGCGACGAGGTTCACGCGCGCTGCCACAGCCGCCGAGCTGGTCGAGACCGTCCGCGCGCTGGACGCGGCCGGCGAGCCGTTGTTGCTGCTCGGCGGCGGTTCGAACCTGGTGGTGTCCGATGCCGGGTTCGCCGGCACGGTGGTGGCCGTCGGCACGTCCGGCCGTCGGCTCGACCCGTTGGGCGACGGCCTCGTGCAGCTGACCGTGGAGGCGGGCGAGGACTGGGACTCGGTCGTCGCGGAGGCCGTGGCGCAGGGGTTGGGCGGGCTGGAGTGCCTGTCCGGCATCCCGGGCCTGGTCGGCGCGACGCCGGTGCAGAACGTCGGCGCGTACGGCGTCGAGGTGGCGCAGGTGCTGACCTCGGTGGACCTGCTGGACCGGCGCACGGGTCGCGTGCACCAGGTGCCGGCGGACGGCCTGGGCCTGGCCTACCGGACCAGCGTGCTGAAGGGCACCGACCACGCGGTGGTGCTGCGGGCGCGGTTCGCGCTGACCGCGGGCGGGCAGTCCGCGCCCATCCGGTACGGCGAGCTGGCCAGGGTGCTCGGCGTCGCGCCGGGCGACCGGGTGCCCGCCGACGCGGCCCGCAAGGCGGTGCTGGAGCTGCGGCGCGGCAAGGGCATGGTCCTGGACGCGACGGATCACGACACGTGGAGCGCGGGCTCGTTCTTCACCAACCCGCTGCTGGACGACTCGACGTTGGCCGGGGTGCTGATCCGGATCGCCGAGCGGCTCGGGCCGCAGGTGGAGGTGCCGACGTACCCGGCGGGGGCCGGGTACTCGAAGCTGTCGGCGGCGTGGCTGATCGAGCGGGCCGGGTTCGGGCGCGGGCACCGCGGGCCGGGTGGCCGGGTGGCGTTGTCGGGCAAGCACACGCTGGCGCTGACCAACCGGGGCGGCGCGTCGACGGAGGACCTGCTGGACCTGGCGCGCGAGGTGCGGGACGGGGTGCGGGCGGCGTTCGGGGTGGAGCTGCTCCCGGAGCCGGTGTTGGTGGGCTGCGAGCTCGGGTGAGGCGGGCCGGCCGTCGGCTCCGGCACGCCCTCGGCGGCGTGGGCGGGTCGTCGGGCGGTGGACGGGTGTGGCTCTGCGTCGCCGGACGCCGCCGACCGTTGAACCGCCGAACGGGTGACTGGGTGTGACGAATCCTCACTCCACGCGTTTCATGGAGGTAGGGGCACCTGTTGGAGGTCGTCATGGCCTACCCCGACGATCGCGCGAACGTCAGGCCGATCAAGAAGCTGGTTGAGGACGATTTCCTGAGCCGGCCCGGCGTGGTGGGTGTCGACCTCGGCGAGAAGACCGTCGGCGGCCGGGCGACCGGCCGGCTGGCGATCGTCGTGTTCGTCCGCCGCAAGGGCGACGCCGCGCAGTTCGCCATCCCGCCGGACGTGCTGGGCGTGCCGACGGACGTGGTCGAGGACACGTTCTGGCCGCACCACACCATCGCGTCGCCCGAGGGCGTGAGCGGTGCGGAGCGGCACGAGTCGCTGGCCGGTGGCATCGGGATCGGGCCGAGCCGGGCGATCCGGTTCGTGCCGCCGGACGTGCCGGAGGTGGACGACTACGTGGTGGCCGGGACGCTGGGCGCGCTGGTCACGCCGAGGTGCCGGAACACCGTGATGGCGTTGACGTCGTTCCACGTGGCCTGCGTGGACGACGCCTGGGCGGTCGGCGACCCGATGGTGCACCCGTCCCGGGTCGACGGCGGGCACCCGGTGCACGACCGGGTCGGCGTGCTGGCGCGGGCGGCGTTGTCGGCGCGCGTGGACGCCGCCGCGATCACGTTGACGACACCGCGCGTGCGGCCCGAGGTGGTGGGGTTGGGCGCGGTGACGGGTGGTGCGCGGGCGCGGGTCGGCGACCGGGTGCGCAAGCGCGGCCGGACGACGGCGGTCACGGAGGGCGTGGTGGCGTCGACGGACGCGGCGATCACGCTCGACTTCGGGGTGCAGCTGGGCGTGCGGACGCTGTACGACCAGATCCGGATCGAGACGCCCCGGTTCGCCGATCACGGCGACTCGGGCGCGGTGCTGCTCGACGACGCGAACCGCGTGGTCGGGTTGTACTGCGGCGGGAGCCCGGACCGGGGGTTCGCGAACCCCATCGGTCCGGTGCTCGACCAGTTGGACGTGGAGCTGCTGACGTCGGGGTGATGCCGTTCGGTGGTCCTGTGCGGTTTGGTCGGGTCTGATCCGGTCAGGCCCGGTGCACCCGCGAAGCGGAGGCCTGTGCGCGGGGCTTGAGGACGATCTGGTCCAGGTTGACGTGCGGCGGCCTGGTCACCGCGAACGCGATCACGTCCGCCACGTCGTCCGCGGTCAGCGGTGTCACGCCCTGGTAGACGGCCGCGGCCCGGTCGGCGTCGCCGTCGAACCGGTTGACGGAGAAGTCGGTCTCGACCATGCCGGGGAGGATCTCGGTCACGCGCACGGGTTGGCCGAGCAGCTCGCCGCGCAGCGTGCGGTGCAGCGCGGACTGGGCGTGCTTGGCGGAGGTGTAGCCGGAGCCGTTGTCGTAGGCCTCGTAGGCGGCGACCGAGGTGACGGTGACCACGTGCCCGTCACCGGAGGCGATCAGCTTCGGCAGCAGGCCCTTGGTGACGCGCAGCGTGCCGAGCACGTTGGTCTCCCACATCCACCGCCAGTGCTCCTCGTCGGCCTCGGCGACGCTTGCCAGGCCGCGCGCGCCGCCGGCGTTGTTGACCAGCACGTTCGCGGCGGGGACGGCGTCGAGGAAGGACTCGACCGACGGGGCGGAGGTGACGTCGAGCTCGACCGCGGTGCCCTCGATCTCATCCGCGATAGCCTTGAGGAGGTCGACCCGCCGAGCGCCGAGCACCACGTGGAAGCCCTCGGCGGCGAGCCTGCGGGCGGTGGCCTCGCCGATGCCCGCACTGGCTCCGGTCACGACTGCGATAGGACGGTTCACACCGGGGATCCTAGGCGTGGGACGCGGATGTGACGCGAATCACTCGCACCGGGAGTCGGGTGGGACGTCCTTCGATCAGGAGGTCGTAACGTGCACAGGACAGTGGCGGCTCTGCTGCTCGGCTTGGCCCTGGTGGCGGGCTGCTCGGCGAAGGTGGAAACGGGCACCGCCAAACCGATCGGCGGCGACAACCCACCGGTGGCCAAGTTCACCACCGCGCCCGCGGACGGCGCGGTGGACGCCCCCGTGAACGCGCCGGTGCAGGTCACCGTGGCCGAGGGCACGATCGACCAGGTCGCGGTCACCAACCCGGAGGGCAAGGCCGTCGAGGGCAAGCTCGCCGAGGACAAGAAGTCGTGGTCCAGCACGGAGCCGCTCGGGTTCGGCAAGGCGTACACCTACGCGGGCAAGGCGACCGGGACGGACGGCAGGCCGGTCGAGCTGAAGGGCGGGTTCACGACGGTGAACCCCGCGTCGCAGGTGCGCGCGACGCTGTTCCCCGGCGACAACCAGACCATGGGCGTGGCGGTGCCGATCAAGATCGACTTCGACGCCGACGTCGCGGATCGCGCGACGGTGGAGAAGGCGCTGACCGTGACGAACTCCGCCGGGGTCAAGGGCAGTTGGGCGTGGCTCAGCTCGCGCGAGGTCCACTACCGGCCGGAGCAGTACTGGCCCGCGAACACCCAGATCCACGTCGAGGCGAAGCTGTACGGGGTGCCCTACGGTGGCGGTGCGTACGGTCGCGCGGACGTGACCAGCGACTTCACCATCGGCCGCAACCAGGTCGTGAAGATCGACACGCCGTCGCACCAGCTGGTCGTGCAGCGTGACGGGCAGACCGTGGCGACCTACCCGGCGTCGTTCGGCAAGGACGACGACCCGAACCTGGCCACGCCGAACGGCACGTTCGTGGTGATGCAGAAGTTCGACACGTGGAGCTTCGACAACCCCCAGTACGGCTACACCAACGTCGTGAAGAAGTGGTCGGTGCGGTTCTCCAACCACGGTGAGTTCATCCACGAGAACAACGACAACGCGGCGAACATCGGCAAGCTCAACTCGTCGCACGGGTGCGCGAACCTGTTGGAGGCCGATGCCAAGGCGTACTACGACAGCGCGATGGTCGGTGATCCGGTGGAGGTGACCGGGTCGGTCACGACGTTGCCGGCGCAGTTCGACTGGTACGACTGGCAGATCCCTTGGGCGCAGTGGCAGACGATGTCCGCGCTGTGAAGACCTGACTGCTCGCGCAGGTTCGGGTCGGTGGTCACACTCAGGTCCGGCTCGAGTGGCGGAGCGGTGCGGGTCAGGTCCGGCTCGATTTGACATGGGGCCCTTACGGGCACTCCAGGCAGGCCAAAGCCGGCAGGCCCGGCGGGGAAGAGCGTCCCGCCAGGCCTGCCG